>CAMKAR010000005.1 GCA_946410535.1 uncultured Bacteroidales bacterium | reverse complement strand
GCGGTCGCCATTTGGACATCATCCTCGAAAACCTGAAGTTGGGGCAAACCTACTTTTTCAACATCAAGAAGGACGAGCGCGATTATTTCCAGTTTGAGGTCACTTTCGGGCCCGACACGAATTTGATGTTTGTCCGCGAAGAATGACAACAAGTGGGTACGAGTTAGCAATTGGCCATTACTTTAAAGGTGTTTTGGCTCCGTTTCAACTCTAACCACCTTCCCAAAATATGGATTTCGTTTCCACAATCCATTGATTTACAACATTATTCAAAAACAAAAATATGGATTCCGCCAAAGCCTTGTGTTTTTGGCGGATTTTTGTTATAGTTTTGCAGAGACAAACCAACAAAAACCCCAACACGATGAAAAAACAGATTATACTTTCGGTTTTGCTCGCGCTCGGAATGATGTGCGGAGCGCAAGCCCCTTGGGATGGCACGGTGGCCGAATCCTACGCTGGTGGCGACGGCACTCCCGAGAACCCCTACCAAATCGCCACGGCGGAACAATTGGCGCTGCTGGCCCAGGAGACCAACGAAACCGCCGGCGGCAACGCCAATTGCTATGTGCTGACCGCCGACCTTTGTATGAACGGCTCCAAAGGTATGCTTTGGACACCCATTGGCACCGTGTACGCCAGCTTTGCCAACCCCGTCAATCCTCATGTGGAGCCAGCCAACCCATTCAAAGGCATTTTTGAAGGCAACAACCACATCATCAGTGATTTGTATGCTGACAACAAAGATGCACTGGGGCTGTTTGGGTGCACGGTGCGTGCCGTTGTACAAAACCTCCAGATTGTGGAATCAAGCATGACGCAAGGCGGATATGGGGGGATAGTGGTCGGAATGGCCGTCAACACCAGCATCAGCAACTGCGTCGTAGACGGCATTGTGGAGGCTTACGGCAATCGTGTTGGCGGCATCGTCGGGAGTTTTTCGGCGGAAGGCATCGGCAACGACACCGTTTTCATCAGAAACTGCACCAACAACGCGCTTGTCACTGCCGGAGCCTTCGACTTGGGTGGCATTGCAGGCCACACCGAGATGGAGAACGGCAATGTGCTCATCAGCCACTGCGTGAACAACGGCGAAATCGGCGACATGTGGAACACCAGCACGGCAGGCGGTATGGTCGGGCGAGGAAGTTACATCATCCGCCATTGCCACAACTACGGCAGGGTTTCGGGAAAAATCACGGCAGGCGGATTGGTCGGGCAAGGCGGCTCGTTTGGACTGATTGAATATTGCATCAACCATCCCTCAGGTGAAGTGACAGGCGGCAGCAACGCAGGTGGCATCATCGGAACACCTATCTTCACAACCATTCGCATGAGCGGCAACATGGCCTCAGTAAAAGGGCAAGGGACCGACATGATCCTCGTGGGCGGCATCGCAGGCAGCGACGGCTCCATCTCCAACTGCTACAACACGGGAGATTTGACAGCTTCACTGTCGGACACCCATCCCTCTGTGGCACAAATTGGAGGCATAACAGGTTCACCCACAGAAGGATTTGTTTACAACGTCTATAACGCCGGACGCATCAACAAGATCGAACATCCCAACCTGACCAATGAGCATTATGGGCACATCATCCCCGCCATCCTCAGCGACACAGCCATCCGCAACTGCTATTACTATGGCAACGAGGACATCCCAGCCTATGTCTATAACGCAAGCGGCCCGAGTTATGTTTATCTTCCCGGCTCGTGCGCCTTCAACGAAGGCACCAACGCGACCACTTGGACGCTCGACGAGGCGCAATACGGCACCACCGACCTGCTTGAGGCATTGAATGCAGGCGCAATGGGCGAATGCACCTGGATTGAGGACACGGATGGCATCAATCGCGGCTTCCCCGTGATTGGGGAGATGGATTTGACGCAGGTGAAGGAACAACCTGCAGCGAACCGTTACAGCGTCTATCCCAATCCTGCCGACAACGTATTGTTTGTACAGACGGTGTGCACACCATCTGTACATGCCAACACCTACCGAATCACCAACCTGATGAGACAGGTGTTGCAATCAGGCCAAATCGTGTCAGATGTCCAGCAAATCGATGTTTCGGCTTTGCCTTCAGGAATGTATTTCCTCACCATTGACGGGGAGACGGCGAAAATTGTAGTGGAATAAGGGAACAAGATTTTCATTATCTTTGCCCCATGAAACACATTGTCAAAACATTAGGCATTATTTTGGCATTGCTGGCTTTGAAGGCTTGCCAGCAACGCAAGGCCTTGCCATCGCCTCAGGAAGATGTGCTTTACGATGTGGAGTGTTTTTATGCCCGCCATCCCGACAGCGCATTGCAAATCCTTGACACATTGCACATTGAGGCACTATCACAAAAAGAGCGGGCGCATTATTGCCTACTGAAGGCCCAAGCCATCAGCCTGATTGACTTCACCGACACCGAAGCCGACTCGCTGCTGCAAGTGGCCGAGGATTATTTTTCGAGCCACGACGAGAAATACTTCGAAGCGCTGACCTACTACGCCCGAAGCCGCATTGCCCTCCTCAACGGTAGCGACGAAAAGACCGTTACTGAACTCGCGCTGCGCACCTTGCATTGCATCGAGGCCTGCCAACACGTCGACGAGCGGCTGCTGCGATGCTCCGACGATGACGAGCAAACCATCATCGGAACTTTCAGGAGCCAAATCCAGATGAGACTCAGTGCCTTCTATTCCTCCACGGGCTTCGTGGAAGAATCCATCCATTACGCCAAACTCGCCGATCAATTCTATGCCGAACACGACGCAACGAGACAACGCATCAAGCCCTCGTTCATTCTGGGTAACAACTACTTGGAGCTTGAAGAATACGACTCGTGCATGATGTACATCGAAAACGGACGTCGTTTTGCCGAGGCCGCCCACGACACCGTGGAAGGGGCTTATTATTATGTACTTGCCAACCTATATTACATGACCCAATTCGATTACGGGAAATACGATTCCGAGGCGGAACGGCTGCAACTGCTTCATCAAGCCGTGGCCACGAGCCGAAAAGGCCTACAAACACTGGGAAAGAAAGATACCCATTCAGCATTGGCGTACAAATCGCTGCTCAACCACAGCCTTTGCAGCGGCTACTACGAACTGCAACAATACGACTCGGCCATCTATTTCGGCCAACAAGTTGGGACCTTGGCTGGCCCGGATTTGGAGGAGACCGAGACCTACAAATACCTGTTGCTATCCTATTTGGCGCAAGGCGATTTGGAAAACGCGCAACGCTACGCCGACCTCTATTTTGAGCACGCCGAGGAGTTTGACTTTGTGGGAAAGGAAGTCGCCGAAGTGAATGACGAATACGAGAAAGGCCTTGCCCTGCAACGCCTTCACGACGAGCAACAGATGAAAAGGATGCGGCTCTACCTGCTCATTTCCGCTTTGATGTTGGCGCTGCTGGCAGTGGTTTTCGTCTCCTATCGCCACCGCAAGGAAAAACAGATAGAAACCCTGCGGCTGCAAGAGGAAAAGCTGCGGCTGCAAAAAGACTACGACACCAAGGAGCGCCTTTCGAGCGAGGCTTTGAAGACGCGAATGCAAAACATCTACAAGGAACAAAACGACAACCTCTATCTGCGACTGATCAACGAGATTAACGCGGTCTATCCCAATGCTTTGGCAGAGCTGAAAAACAAGCATCCCGAGCTGACCGAGACCGAACAGGCCATTTGTTTGCTGTCATTTTTCTCGTTCCGCGTGAAGGAAATCGCCTACATCCTCGACCTGAAAGAAAACACGGTCAGCAAGAGCCGGCTCAGCATCAAGAAAAAGACTGGATTGGAGAACCCTGCCGATGTGGTGCGGCCTTTCATTGGCTGACTACACGCATCAGGCAATTCCTGCAATCAAATTCGAGGCGGAAGGTGTTCGCGCCGTTGCGGATGAACAAGGGCGTGGCCTTCTGGCCTGTTTCCTTGCTGCATAGGCCGTTGGCATAGCGGATGCAATGGTGGCAGGTCATTAATGCGGCAGGGATTTCGTCGGGATCAATGGTAGAGACGTTGCGCGCAACGTCTGTACAGCGGGTTTCGCGTTTATTCCGATGGTTTTCAACCAATTCATCGGTCAGTTTCGTCACCAATTCGCGTTTCATCTCGCCGATGACCGAGGCAGGGATGAGGCGCGGTTCGGTGAATCTTAATTCCAAATTCAGGGGGTTGAAAGGTGTGTCGCCCCATTGCAGGGCCTTTTTGCGGATGTTTTCGGTGGCCTTTTCGGGGTTGTTGGCGGTGATTTTGTCGCATTGTACGCTGGTAGAGACGTGGCGCGCCGCGTCTCTACAGTAAGCCATCAATTCATATCCTGTCTCCGTTTCGGCCAATGCCAAATCAATGTCGATTTTGCGGTTACCCGTCGAGGCATCCACCTGTTTTTGCCATTCGAGGTCGAGGTTGCGGTAGATTTTTGCGCCACGATAGGCACCGTGGGGACGATTGCACGAAACGGTTATGCGGCTGCCACGATGTGACAGCCCTACAGATCCGTTTACCACATCGGCACGCAGTCCCACCAATTCGTTATCGTGGTTCAGGAAACAAAGGCCGTCGCCGTTGTGCAGCACCTTGTCGGTCTCGATTTCCATGCGGAGCGGATTGCACCACACGACCTCGCCAACGTATTCGCCCATCGATTTCGGCGTGAACGGCGCATCGATGCCCTTCTGTCGCCCGTTGAAGAAGAAATCGGTGAAGCCACGGTTGAAGGATTTCTCAGGATTGACCTCGAAGTTGTAGGCACAATGCCCCCGCGAGGCCTTTTCATATTCGGGACGACGGGCAAGGATTTCGTCCAATTTCTGTCGATAGAATGCCGTCACATTCTTCACATAATCGGCCTCTTTCATTCGCCCCTCAATCTTGAAGCTCGTGATGCCCGCATCCATCAGTTCTTCGAGATGGGCACTATTATTCAAGTCCTTGAGCGACAGCAGATGACGGTTTTTGGCTAGCACTTTCCCGTTCTCATCGAGCAAGTCCCAAGGCAGGCGGCAAGGCTGGGCACAAGCGCCACGGTTGGCGCTGCGATGGCCGATGTGTTGGCTCAGGTAGCACCGTCCGCTGTGGCTGACGCAGAGCGAGCCGTGGACGAAAAACTCAAGAGGGACGGTAGTCTGCCGGCGAATCTCGCGAATCTCGCGAATTGAAAGCTCGCGACCCAGCACCACTTGGCTGAATCCAAGGGCTTCGAGTTCCTGCACCCGCTCGACGGTCAGGTTGTCGCACTGCGTGCTGGCATGAAGCGGAATGGGCGGCAGGTCGAGTTGGAGCAGCTGCATGTCCTGCACGATGAGCGCATCCACGCCCGCGTTCCAGCAGTCGTAGGCCATCTTTCGGGCGCGTTCCAATTCGTTGTCATACAACAAAGTATTAAGCGTAACATACACCTTGGCATCATACAATGCGGCGTGGCGGCAAAGGCGTTCGATGTCTCCAATCGAGTTTGAAGCTTTTTCGCGGGCGCCAAAGTCGGGGCCACCGATATAGACGGCATCGGCGCCATGGTTGATGGCCGCCATGCCCACCTCGCAGTCCTTGGCAGGCGCGAGCAGTTCGATTTTCGTCGTTTCCATGCCGCAAAATTACGCTTTTTCCGAACGATAACAATTAATTTCGTATTTTTGCAGTTTGTATTCGACCTAAAGGGATGAAAAAACATTTTTACGCCATATTATGCGGCATTTTAGCGGTGTTTCTCTTCGCTTCGTTGATACAGAAGGCCACCCATGTTTTCAGTTTCCCCAAGCTGAAAGGCGTTGAAGTGCCCGCCCCCATGCCCTCCCTGTCGCTCAAAAGCTATGCCGACGGGAGCTTCCAAAGCGGCACCGAGGCCTACCTGAAGCAGCATTTTGGCTTTCGCGAGCCGTTGCTCAGGTGCTACAACCAATACCTTTGGGACTTCTACGGCAAGACCTACGTCCCACGGGGCATCCTCATCGTCGGCAAGGACGATTGGCTTTACGAGCCTTGGGCCGTCGACGACTATTACCAGACTCATTTCCACCAGCATGCCCTCAATGCCGACATGATGAAGCAGATGTTAGCCAAGGAAGCCAAGCGCGTCTATCAGTTGCAGCACATCCTTGAGCCATACGGCTGCCATTTGTTTGCCTGCATCGTGCCGTCGAAAGACCTGATTTGCCCCGAACATCTCCCCGACAAACCCGTTGGGAGATACCAAGACACGACGCGGATGTCGGCACGCTATTTCCTTGAAGACGAATACACCAGATTAGGCGTCAACCACCTCAATTTGGAGCATTATTTCCTCCAGATAAAAGACACCATCGACTACATGCCGTTCCCGAAAACGGGCACCCACTGGTCGGCTTACGCCGCCCTCCATGCCGCCGACACGATTGTCCGCTACATGGAACACCTTGGCGGCATCAACATGAAGAACGTGGTCGTCGGGCCGAGGACGCTCAAAGACGTGCAAGCGCCTGACAACGACCTTGAAGGCCTGCTCAACCTCATTAGGCCGCTGCCCAACTTCGAGTATTACTATGCATCGGCAACCACCGACAACGACTCAACCGCCGACCGGCCTCGGTTGCTCACCGTAGGCGACTCGTTTTGGTGGAACATCGCCAACCAAGTCCCCCTGCCCGACATCTTTTCATCAAGCCCCTATTGGTACTACAACAGCACCATCTATTTCGACAAGGCCTACAATTCGGTGAAAGACGTCGACTTGGTGTATGAGCTGCTCACCTCCGACTTCATCAACCTGTTCTACAGCACGACGCAACTCTACAAGATGAACAACAGATTCACGAAAAATGCCTTGATGGCGCTTTGCTACGACCCCGAAGAGATAGACGCCGCCTACGCTCGCATCGAGAAAGGCATCCGTGCCGACTCCAATTGGTTGGCCAAGATAGAAGAAAAGGCCCAAGAGGAGGGCAAGGAGGTGGACGTCGCCATCCACAACTCGGCGCAATGGCTCATCGACACCTACCCCGAGAACTATTTCCCCGAGCTGAACGACAGCATCATCACCAAACGCTCGAAACGCGCCCAAGCCTATCTCGAAATGGACTCGATCGCCTTCGTCGACATGGAGGTGCAAAAAATCATCAGGGAAATAAAGGGCACCCCGTCGCAGATGGCCACCATGAAGGATAAAGCGCAGCAGCAAGGCAAGACCCTCGAACAAGCCATCAACGACGACGCACTCTGGATCGTGAAACACCGATTGGAGCGCGGCAGCCTGCAAATCCCGAAGAAAGACAAAAACCCAAAGACGAAGCAGCAATGAGAGCTACGACGAAGACCATACTGTTTGCGCTGACCGCCCTGCTGCTTTTCGCCTCAATGCTGCAAAAACGGTTCAACCTCTTCAGTTTCGAAGACCTCAAGGGAGTCGTCGTCGAACAACCCATGCCCGAATTGCGTTTCAAGGACTTGCGGGACGGCAGCTACCAGCAACAGACCGAGCAACACTTGAAACAGAGCTTCGGTTTCAGGCAACCTATGATCCGGCTCTACAACCAATATCTTTGGGACTTTTACAGGGACACTCCCGTTGCCGAGGAACAAGTCCTGTTCGGCAAGGACGGTTGGCTCTACCAACCCAGCACTGTGGCCGACTACTACCAGACCCGATTCCGCTACTATGCCAGCGACTCGGCGCAGATGGCCACGATGCTTTCGGAAGAGGCCCAGCGGCTGCTTCGTCTCCAGCAAATCCTTGAAGAGCAAGGAACCCACCTGTTCGTGTGCATGGCACCCGGCAAAGACCTGATTTGCCCGGAGCATCTGCCCGACAACCCCGACACCTCGTATCGAGGCGAGCCGGCCCTGTCGCCACGCTTCTTCAACGAAGCGGAGTTCACCAAGATTGGCGTCAACCACTTGAACCTTGAACGCTTCTTCCTCCAGATGAAAGACACCGCCGACTTCGCACTGTTTCCGCAAACCGGCATACACTGGTCGAAATATGCCGCCCTCCATGCCGCCGACACGCTCATTCGCTATATGGAACATTTGGGCGGCATCAACATGAAGAACATCGTCATCGGGCCAAGGGTTCTCGACAATGCTAGAGGGTCAGACGACGATTTGGAACAGCTGCTCAACCTGTTGCGCCCCATGCCCAAGCCCAAGTATCATTACGCCAAAGCCACCACCGATGGCGACATGACGGCTGAAAAGCCGAAAATCATCATCATCGGCGACTCCTTCTGGTGGACCATCGCCGACCAAATCCCCTTGGACGAATTGTTTGCCCAGTCGCCTTATTGGTACTACAACAACACCATCCATTACGACAAGCTGCACCACTCGGTGAGCGAAATCGACATGGCCGACGAGTTGTGTTCTTCCGATTTCGTCGTCTTGCTTTATAGCGCCACCACGCAATACCGCATGAACGACAACTTCTCGCAGCAAGCCTTGGAAGCCTTCGGGGTGGAAGAGGTCGCGCTCGACTCGATGGACTTCGTAGAACGCGAGATACAACGCACCATCCGCAACCTGTTAGCCTCGCCCAACTCAATGAAATCCATCCGCGAGAAAGCCATCAAGCACAACAAGACCATCGACAAGGCTGTGTACGACGACGCTGTTTGGATTGTCGACCACAAAATCAAGACCGGCAAGCTGAAATGGGAAAGCAAGCCTGCCGACACCATCGTCCTCGACTCGACCGCCTTCGTCGAACGCGAGATACAACGCATCATGAAACGCCTCTCGACCGACCCCAAGTCGAAGGAAGCGATACTTGAGAAAGCCAAGAAACACAACAAGACCTACGAGCAAGCCCTACGCGACGACGCCGTTTGGGTCGTCAAGCGACAAATCGAAAAGGGCACCTTGATAGTGCCATCAACAAAAGACACCAACACGAAAACAGAAAACCATGGTATTCAGTAGCAACATATTCCTGCTCTATTTCATGCCAGCCTTCTTCCTGGTCTATTTCCTCACGCCGAGGAAAGCCCGGAACTATGTGCTTCTGCTGGCCTCGCTCATTTTCTATGCCTGGGGAGCCCCCGAGTTCATCTTCCAGCTTGTCGGCTCCACGGTGGCCAACTTCTTCCTGGTCAAATGGATGTGCAAGACCGAGAAGAAAGGCCTGAAGAAACTGCTTTGCGGCCTGTCGATCATCATTCCCATCGGGCTGCTCGTGTTCTACAAATACGGCAACTTCACGATGGAAAACCTGAATGCCATCCTCGGCCTCACGGGACACGCGCCCCTCACCTGGAAACGCATCATGCTGCCCATCGGCATCTCGTTCTTCTCGTTCCAAAGCGTCACCTACACCTTGGACACCTACCGTGGCGTGAACCAACCGATGGAGAAGCTCACCGACTTCGTGCTGTATATCACCATGTTCCCGCAGCTGATTGCCGGTCCCATCATCCGCTATTGCGACGTGGCCGACCAAATCCGCAGCCGCGAATCGACCATGGACGACCGCTTGCAGGGCTTCTTCCGTTTCGTCATTGGCCTGTGCAAGAAAATCCTCATCGCCGATGTCATCGGGGCACAGGTCGACGCCATATTGGGGCCTGCCAACTATTCCCTCCTGGACGCGAGCCAAGTCTCCGACATCTTCACCCGCGTGGCGGCTTTGGACAGCACCTCGGCCTGGATCGTGTCGTTGGCCTACACCTTCCAGATTTACTTCGACTTTGCCGGCTATAGCGACATGGCCATCGGCTTGGGCCGCATGATGGGCTTCCGCTTCCCCGAGAACTTCGACAACCCCTACACCTCGCGCAGCATCACCGAGTTTTGGCGCCGTTGGCATATGACCTTGGGCGCGTTCATCATGAACTACCTCTACATCCCGCTCGGCGGCAACCGCAAGGGCAAAGGACGAATGTATTTCAACCTTTGGGTCTGCTTCCTGCTGTCGGGACTTTGGCATGGCGCCTCGTGGAACTTCGTGGTTTGGGGCGCGTTGCACGGCTTCTTCATCTGCGCCGACAAGCTCTTCCTCGGCAAGGTGATGAAAAAGATAGGCACGGTGCCCAGCGTCATCCTCACTTTCCTCACGGTGAACATCATATGGGTGTTCTTCCGCGTCGAGGACTTCGGCTTGGCCTGGCTGCTCATCAAGCGCATGTTCGCCTTCGATTTTGCATGGCTGCCTTTCGGCGGCAACGCCCAACTCTACGTCACGATGATGGTGGCGGCCCTCTTCTCGTTCCTCACGCTGACCAAGTTCGGCCAAAAGGTGCAGGAGAAGGCCTACTTCACCGAGTTCAACGACAAGCAATCCATCGCGGTGTGGATTGTGGCGGCTTGCGCCTTCGTGTTCTGCGTGGCCGCATTGAACGCCACCAGTTTCAGTCCTTTCATCTATTTCAGGTTCTGAGTCATGAAAAAGCGTAGAATCATCCCAACGATCTTGTTCGTGCTGACGATGCTCCTCCTGTTCAGCTTCGGCATCAGGCAGTCGCTCCCGATTGCCCCCGCCAAGTCGTTGAGTGGCGTCTACGAGGCGGCACCCCGACCCGAACTGACATGGGACAACTACCGCACCACCACTTTCCAGACGCAAACCGAGAACTATCTTGGCGAGCATTTCGGATTCAGGGAACCGCTCATCAGGATGTACAACCAGTTCCTTTACGACTTTTTCCGCAAGACCTACAGCGATGAAGTCGTCATCGGGAAAGACTATTGGTCGTATTATATACAACACGTCAACGAGTATTACGGCACCGAAATGTACCGCTGGTACGACACGAAGGAAGAGGCCTGCGCCGATTTCGACCGCGAGGCCCGTTTGATGTGGAAACTGCGTGGCGTACTGAAAGACTATGGCATTGAGTTCCTCATGTTCATGGCCCCCGACAAGGGTTTCCTTTATCCGGAGCACCTGCCCTACCGCAAGCACGACACCACCACCGTCAACGCCCGTGAATACTATTCCGCCAAATTCGACGAATACGGCTTCCCTTACATAGAGATGACAAAATGGTTCCTCGAACTCAAGGAAGCCGACACGCTGCCCTATTCGCTCATGCCCCAGGCAGGCGCCCACTGGGGGTTCTCGGCAGTGCTTGCCGCCGACTCCCTGTTCCGCTTCATGGGAGCGCTCAACGGGCAACGCTTCCCTGAGATGAAAATCGGGCCGCTGCGCGAAAGCTCGCCCAAGACCAAGTTGGGCGACAGCGACCTTGAAAACACCCTCAACCTGATGCGCAAGCTCCCCCACAACGACGACAAGCTGCTCGACGCCGAAGTGACCATCGTGAAAGACTCGGCCACGATTTGGCCCAGCGTGCTCTTCGTCGGCAACTCGTTCCTCTGGCGAATGCACTACTTCATCCCGTTCGACGACATGTTCTCCCACTCCGAATACTGGTTCTATAATTCAACCGCCAACTATGGCAGGAACTACCAATTCCAAGCCAGCGTAGGCACGCTTGACATCTTGCAGAAAGTGCTCGACCACGATTATGTGGTGTGGTTCACCGATGGCAACCAAATGTACAAAACGAGCTACATGTTTGCCGAAACCGCCTTGATGAGCCTTTGCCTCGACGACAGCATGGTGCAAGCAACGCGCTACCGCATACTGGACAGCCTTCGCAGAGACAGCCTGACGCTCCTGAAAACCAAAGACATGACCAACGCGGAACGCAACAACCATATATGGCGCATCGCAAACACGACCCTCAAGAAAGGCATCGAACACTATTTCGTGGAACTGGCGGGCGACAGCATCCCCACGGCCCGAAACCCAAGAATCCCAGAGGTGCTGGCCATCAAGGAAATAAAAAACGACCCACAATGGATGAGCGCCTTGGAATACCAGTCTTATCTCCAAAATGTCGCCATCGACGAACTGCTGAAGTCTGAAGCCCAGAATGTCATCAACGGCAAGCCCCTGATGCGCGACATGACCGAAGAGATTCCTGCCGAGGCCAAAATGGAGATACTTGTCCGTGGCATGATGGAGGAAATGAGAAACAAGCCGCAAGTGGTCAAGCAAATCGAGGAAAAGGCGCAGAATAACGGCATGACTTTCGAAGAACAGCTTCGCGCCGATGCGCGGTGGATCATCAACAGAAAGGTGGAAAAGGGAGAAATCGTTTTGGAGGAAAAACCATGAGGAAGCCTGGAATGAGATATGACCTGATATTGTTTGCCCTGCTGATGGCGTTCCTTTTCATGCCCTTGATTCAGGAGCACACGGGCCTCATCATGGTGAAGCCCCTGATAGGCGCCTTCGAGCCTACACCCAAGCCCGAACTGACCTTCGACAGCTACCGCACGAACGCCTACCAGACGCAAATCGAGAAATACGCCAGCGAGAACTTCGGGATGCGCGAACCCATCATCCGCATCTACAACCAATACCTTTGGACAACCTTCAACAAGACCTACTGCCACTTCATCGTGCCCGGCAAGGACGGCTACCTGTTTTACGCCCAGGCCGTCAACGAACACTTCGGGACGGAACTGCTGAAGCACTACAAGTCGAACGAGGAAGCCATGAAAGACGTCGACATCGAGCTGCGGCAAATGAACAAGGTGCACCATGTGCTGAAAGACTACGGCATCGAGTTCTTGGCCTTCATCGCGCCCGACAAGCCCGAGGTCTACCCCGAATACCTGCCCCGCCGCGATGCCGACACCACCACCCTCCACCTGACGGACTACTTCGCCAAACGGATGACGGAAACCGGATTCCCTTTCATCGACATGACCGACTGGTTCGTGCAGATGAGAGACACCGCCACGTTCCCCATCTTCCCTAAGACCGACTCGCACTGGCGCTATGCGGCCACCTACGGCTACGACTCGCTGTTCCGCTTCATCAACACCCTCGGCGGCGAGGCCAAGTTCCCCGAAATCCGCATCGGAGCACCCATCGCCTACGAATCGGACAAGCTTGAAGGCGACGAGGAGACCTTGAACCTGCTCTTCCGCATCAGTGGCGACCGCACCAAATTCAAGTCGGACGTCACCGTCATCGACACTGCCACCCACCGCAAGCCCAAGGTGCTGTTTGTGGGCGACTCGTTCATCTGGAGCATGAACGAATTCCTCCCCACGAAAAAACTGATGGCCGACAAGGAAATCTGGTTCTACAACAACACCGCCTTCGAGGGCTTCGAAAACAAGAAAGAAAACGTGAAAGACATCGACCGCCTGCGCCATATCCTCAACGCCGACTATGTGGTGTTCTACTCGGCAGGCCACCAATGGTGGGAGGCCACCTTCGGCTTCGCCAAAGACGCACTGATGCAGCTTTGCGTGAGCGACAGCCTCTTTGAGGCCACCGTCGCCGACCGCATGGACCGTATGCGCCACACGAAAGGCTACGACGACAAGACCGACGACGAGCTTCGCGCCAACATCACCTGGATGCTGAACAACGACCCCGAACTCATCCCCGGCCTCGAAGGCGAAGCCATGCCCACCATACGCAACACCAAACGCATCGAGGCCGCACTGAACGAAATCAGCCTGACGCAGACAACAAACGGCATCGTGACCGACACCGCAGCCTTCATCCGCGCCAAGAAAGACGAGATGATTGAAGCCTGGCGCAACTATCCCGAACAGATGGAGATGATCAGAAAGAAAGCCCGAGAACGCGGGCTGCCCATCGACACCATCTTGGAAAAAGACGCACAATGGGTCATCAAACAACAAATCGAAAACGGAGAACTATTTAAATAAAGACAACCTATGGTATTCAGTAGCAACGTATTCCTACTCTATTTCATGCCGATTTTCTTCTTGGTGTATTTCATCCTGCCGAAGAAAGTCCGCAACTATTTCCTGCTGCTCGCCTCGCTCGTGTTTTACGCCTGGGGCGCGCCCGAGTTCATCATCCACCTCATCGTGTCAGTCATCGCCAACTTCTACTTGGTGCGCTGGATGAACAAGGTGGAGAAGCCCGGAATGAAGAAACTGCTTTGCGGCATCTCGATAGCCATCAGCATCGGGCTGCTGTTCTATTTCAAATACGGCAACTTCACGATGCAAAACATCAACGCAGTGCGCGGCTGGTTTGGAGGCCAGCCGCTGCAATGGACCAAGATTTTGTTGCCCATCGGCATCTCGTTCTTCTCGTTCCAAAGCGTGACCTACACCCTCGACACCTACCGCAAGGTGAACGAGCCGATGCAGCGGCTGAGCGACTACATGCTCTACATCGTCATGTTCCCGCAGCTGATTGCCGGCCCCATCGTGCGCTACTGCGACATTGCCGACCAAATCCGCAGCCGCGAGTCGCTCTACACCGACCGCCTGCAAGGCTTCTATCGCTTCGTCATCGGCTTGTGCAAGAAGGTGTTGATCGCCGACGTCATCGGGTTCCAAGTCGACAAATTGCTTGGCCCTTCCAACTACGACGTGCTCACCTCGGCCCAGTTGGCCGACATCGCCAACAAAATCGCGACCATCGACTCGACCAGCGCCTGGATCGCCATCTTCGCCTTCACCTTCCAAATCTACTTCGACTTTGCCGGCTACTCTGACATGGCCATCGGTTTGGGCCGCATGATGGGATTCAAGTTCCCCGAAAACTTCGACAACCCTTATGTATCCACCACCATCTCCGAGTTTTGGCGTCGTTGGCACCAAACCTTCAGCGTGTTCATCAAGAACTACCTCTACTTCCCCTTGGGCGGCAGCCGCGTGAAGACCGAAGCCCGAAAATACTTCAACCTGTGGTTCTGCTTCTTGGTCAGCGGTTTGTGGCACGGCGCGGCGTGGAACTTCGTGGTCTACGGTGCCTTGCAAGGCATCTTCATCTGCGCCGACAAGCTGTTTTTGAAGAAATTCAACGAGCGATTAGGGCGCATCCCGAGCGTGTTTTTCACCTTCCTTATCATCGTGCTGACGCGCTGCTTCTTCCGCATCGAGCGCATCGACCTGTCGTGGCTCTTCATCAAGCGCCTGTTCGCCTTCGACTTCGCCCCGTTCCACTTCGGCGACAACCCGCACCTCTATGTGACCATGCTCGTGGCCGCCTTCTTCTCGTTCTTCACCCTCTCGAAGTTCGGCCTTAAAGTGCAAGACAAAGTCTATTTCACTGAATACAACAAACGGCAACACATCGTGGCCTTCATTGTCAGCATCCTGGCCTTCATCTTCTGCCTCGGCGCATTGAACGCCAGTGGCTTCAGTCCGTTCATCTACTTCAGGTTCTGATCATGGAAAAACCTCGGCATCATATCATCCCATTCGCCAGCTTCATGGTTTTGCTCGCATTCATTGCGTTGCAAGGCTTCACCCATGTCGTGCCAACGCGACCTTTAAGCCCATATACGGATAAAGTCAAGGTCGGGAAACAAGAAGTGGATTTGACCTGGGCCACCTACATTGACGGCTCCTATCAGGAGTGTCTTGAACAGAAAGCAAGGAAAAACACGGGGTTCAGGGAGTTTTTCAGCCGATGCCACAACCAAGTCGCCTACAATTGTTTCGGGATAATCGCCAATCCGAACGTGGTTGAAGGCAAACACCACGAGCTTTTCCTGAAAGGCAACATCAACGACGTTGCCGGGAAGCTCTTGTTGGACAAATACGGCACCGTCGACGACGCCAAGGCCGATGCCCAAAAGAACGTCGGGCAGACGCTGACCTTGATCGACAGCCTTCGCCGACACGGCACGCGCTTCCTGTTTGTCCTCTGTCCTACCAAGCCGGCGGTCTATCCCGAATATATGCCCGACGCATACAAAGACAGCATCTCCGACTTCGCGCTGGCAGAATATTATGCCCAGCTCTTCGAGGAAAACGGCATTCCGTACATTGATTTCTACACCTGTTTCAAGACGCTGAAAGACCGTTTCCCCTACCCGCTCTACACACGCACCGGCTCCCATTGGGCCGAAGCCACCATCCCATTCGTGGCCGACTCGATATTAAGGAAACTCGAAGCGATTACCGACTACCGCTTCCCCAACATTGAAGTCGTCGACCCCAACCTCAGCCGCAACTATTCCGACCAAGATGGCGAACTTGAGACCCACATCGACTTGCTCCTACCCTACTGCAAGCCCAAGGCATCGAGGCCTGTAGCCACCTTGCGCGACACCATAGGCAAGGACCGGCCCAACCTGCTTGTCGTAGGCGACGGCTATTTCACTCCGTTGCAAGGCTCCTGCTTCGTCAACGCCTTCAACCGCTGGGACTTCTGGTTCTATAACAAGACCTCCATTTCCTCAAGGCCCGAGTTGAACTGGAGATACCTCGACCAACTCATGGGAACGGCTGAGACCCTGAAGCAAGCCGACATCGTGATTGCGCTCTACACCTCCAACTACCTGCTCAACTACATGAGCGGCTTTACCCAATCCGCCTTGCAGCTCTATTCCAACGGCAGCATACAAGAGCAAGAAGCCATCCGCTCCATCATGGAATCGATCAAGAACGACCCAAACTGGTTCAAGGCCATACAAGAACAAGCCCAAGAACGCGGCATCAGCGTAGAAGAAAACCTGAGGTTGAACGCCGCGTATGTTTTTCAAATGCAAAAGAACGAACAAGACAACAATAACCAACATTAAAAATAAGAACAACTTATGGTATTCAGCAGCAACATCTTCCTTTTCTTTTTTCTGCCTATCTTCCTGATAGCCTATTTCATCACGCCGCAGAAATTCAGAAACTATACCCTATTGCTCTTTTCCTTGGTTTTCTACGCCTACGGCGCGCCCGACTTCGTTTTCCTGCTCGTCGGCGAGTGCATCGTCAACTATTTTTTGGTGCGAGGCATGGCCAAAACGGAGAAAACAAGTACGAAGAGATTGCTTTGCGGCCTTTCCGTCGTCATGGCCTTGGGGCTGCTGCTCTATTTCAAATACGCCAACTTCTTCATGGAGAACCTCAACGCCATCTTGGGTTGGGCGCATCACGAACCCATCGGCTGGATGAAAGTGGCACTGCCCATCGGCATCTCGTTCTTCACCTTCCAAAGCATCACCTACACCATTGACGTGTATCGCGGCACAACACCGCCCAGCCAGAAGCTGACCGATTATGTGCTGTATATCATGATGTTCCCGCAGCTCATCGCAGGCCCCATCGTCAACTACAACAGCGTGGCGGCGCAACTGGTTTCGCGCACCAGCACGATGGAAGACCGCGCCTTGGGGTTCTACCGCTTCGTCATCGGTTTGGCCAAGAAGGTGCTCATCGCCAACACCATGGCCCTCTATGCCGATCAAGTGTTTGGCATGAACTACGGTGACTTGGCCACGGGTACCGCCTGGATTGGCATCCTCGCCTACACTTTCCAAATCTATTTCGACTTTTCGGGCTACAGCGACATGGCCATCGGCCTTGGCAAGATGATGGGCTTCCGCTTCCCCGAGAACTTCAACGACCCTTACACCAGCCGCAGCGTCACCGAGTTCTGGAAACGTTGGCACATGACCTTGGGCAACTTCATCATGAACTACCTCTACATCCCGCTCGGCGGCAACCGAAAAGGCAAGGGACGCATGTATTTCAACCTCTGGCTCTGTTTCCTGCTCTCGGGCTTGTGGCACGGTGCCAGCTGGAACTTCGTCCTTTGGGGCGCCTTCCACGGCTTGTTCATCTGCGCCGACAAGCTCTTCCTAAAAAACCTGCTGAAAAAAGCTGGCACGGTTCCTTCGGTCGTCATCACCTTCTTCCTGGTCGCCATGGGTTGGGTGCTCTTCCGCGTCGACACGGCTGCCGATGCCGGTGGCTTCTATCAAGCCCTGTTCGCGTTTAGGAATGGCCTCACCGTGGCCGGCGATGCACAATTCTGGTGCGTCTTTGCCCTTGCCATCGCGTTCTCTTTCCTTACACTGTTGCCCTTCGGACAACGGCTGCAAGACAGCATCTTTGCCGACCATTATTCCAAGCCCCTCTCGTGGACCATGTTTGCCATCACCTTGGTGCTGTTTGTGCTTTCGGCAGGGTCGCTTTGTGTTTCCGACTTCAATCCCTTCATCTATTTCCGATTCTGAGCCATGAAAAAGAACAAGCACTTCCTCGTCCAATTCGTTTGCGTCTTTGCGGTGCTCTGCGCCTTGCTATTACAAGGGTTTACGCATGTCGTGAAGATGAAGCCCCTGTCGGGCTATGTCCCCAACGAGCAACCCGTCAAACTGACGTTCAAGACCTATTACGACGGCTCTTTCCAAAACTACCTGACCGACCACGCCAAACGAAACAGCGGCTTCCGCGAAGTTTGCATCCGATCCTTCAACCAATGTCTGTTCTCGCTGTTCGGCAAATCGACCAACGACAACATCATCCGTGGCGAAAACAAGGAAATGTTTCTCAAGATGTATCTCGACGAGGTGACAGGCAAGACTTTTGGGCACCACTACGCATCGCAAGAAGCCTTTGAAGCCGAAGCCCAACGCAACATCGGGAAGACCCTTGTGCTCATCGACAGCCTGCGCAACCATGGCACACAGTTCCTTTTCGTGGAAGCGCCGTCGAAGACTTGGGTGTATCCAGAATATATGCCGCAAGAATACCGCGACTCCATCATGCCCTTCAACGTGCAACAATACTACACCCGATTGTTCGAGCAAAACGGCATCCCCCACATCGACTTCTTGAGCTATTTCCAATCGCTGAAAGGACAGACGAAGTATCCCATGTACACCCGCTACGGCACCCACTGGGCCGAAAGCACCATCCCCTTCGTGGCCGACTCGGTACTGACGAAAATCGGCAGCCTCATCGGGCAGGAGATGCCGCATATCGTTTGCGTCGACGAGAACCTGTCGACCAAATACTCGAAGCAAGACGGCGAAATCGAAAAACTGATGAATCTGCTGTTGCCCATACGCAAACCCGCCGTCCCACAGCCCATCATGGCCCTCAGCGACACCACCTTGCGCAAGCCCGACATCCTCGTCATCGCCGACAGCTATTTCATCCAGCTGCACGAATCGGCCTTCGCCGACGCCTTCGGACGGTGCGACTACTGGAAATACAACGACGAGGTCATCACCAAGAAAATCGAATTCTTGGGCAAGGTGAAATACTATCCCGACGTGTACAAAGTGATTGACGAAGTCGACTTAGTGATGGTCATCACCACCTCGGTCTATGCCTACGACTACATGTTCGGCTTTTGCGAGACCGCCCAACACGCCTTCGTCGACCGCGATGCTGAAAGCAAAGAACTGCGCATCCAAAACATCATCCAAAACATCAAGAACACGCCCGAATGGTTCGAAAGCGTCAAGCAGCAGGCCATCGAGCGTGGCATCGAACTCGACGAAATGCTCCGCCTGAATGCCATTTACGCCATCGAGATGGACAAGCAAAAGCAAAAGGAATAAATGGGGAAAAAGCCGAAATACGACCTCGTGCTATTCATCCTGCTTACCGTGCTGGGATTCATGCCCCTGCTGCAAGGCTGGCTTCATTGGCTTCCTGTGAAACCCCTCAATGGCGTCACCAAAGAAACCGACAGGCCAAAATTCGGGCTTGAGGCCTACCAATCAGGCAGCTTCGGCAAAGAAACAGAGGCCTACGCGAGCCAACACTTCGGCTTCCGCGAACCCGTCATACGCCTCTACAACCAATACCTTTGGGACTTTTATCGCAAGACCTACGCCCACGACGTGGTGGCCGGAAAGCAAGGCTGGCTCTACTATCCCCAAAGCGTCAGGGACTACTACGGCCAGGAGCTGCTCCGCTGGCATCCTTCCATCGACGAGGCCCGCGAGAAGTTCGACCACGAGGCGAAATACATGAGCTGGGCACGCCAAATCCTGAAAGAGAACGGCGTCGACCTCTTGGTTTTCATGGCCCCCGAAAAGAGCTTCCTCTATCCCGAGTTCCTGCCCGATGGGGAAAAAGACTCCACAGGCTTCAACGCCTGCGACCATTTCGCCCAACGCTTCGATGAAAGCGGCTTCCCCTATATCGAAATGACCCGTTGGTTCAGCCAAATCAACGACACGGTCAACTATCCGCTCATCCCTCAAGCTGGGGCGCACTGGATCTTCCCTTCGGTCTATGCCGCCGACACGCTGACGCGCCTCATGGGCCAACTGAAAGGCACGAAACTGCCCAAAATCCGCATCGGCGAGACCTACGAGACCCCCGAACGCGACCACGACTACGACAACGACCTTGAGCTGCTCCTCAACCTGACCCGCCCCCTTCGCCACCAATACGGCTACGCCCCACGCCGCCACGTCAGCATCGAGGCCGACACAAGTTGCACCAAGCCCAAAGTGCTCTTCATCGGCAATTCCTATTTTTGGGCCATGAACCTCTTCGTGCCCTTCAACGAAATGTTTGAGACCACCGAGTTTTGGTACTATTTCTCCACCGCCTATTCGGGCCAAAACCTGACCGAGACCACCCGCGTGAACCAATTGGACTTCCTCGAAAAACTCCTCAGCTTCGACTATGTGGTGTGGTTCACCACGGGCAACCAGCTGAACAAAGGCACCTCCGACTTTGCCGCAAAGACCATCCTCAACCTTTGCTACAGCTTGGAAGACATCAACCCGACCTACCTCCGCCTCATCGACAGCCTGAGGCACGACAGCCTCACCTTGGCCTCAATCGTCGAGCCGCTTGCCGACAGCAACTACAAGCAACGACTTTGGCCGAAAGCCACACAGTTGGTTTACGACCATCCCGAACGCTACTTCCCCGAATTGGCCTCCGACAGCCTCCCCGCCCTGCGCAACCCGAGGATAAAGGAAATCGTCGCCATCAACGAAATCAAGAAAGACTCGGCCTGGATGTGGAACCTCTCGACCTGCCAAACCGTCATCCAATACGCCACGCTGCAACAAGTGCTGCTCATGGAAGCCCACAACATCATCGAAGGCCAACCCTTGATGCGCGACATGGCCGACCCCGAAGCCAAGCGCGACCGCGTTGAACAACTCGTTGCCGACATGCTGCAACAGCTCCGCAGCAAACCCAACACCATGAAACAAATCGAGGAAAAAGCGGCCAAAAACGGCCTTTCCGTGGAGCAACAAACGCTAATCGACGCCCGCTGGATCGTCAACAGGCTCATCAAGAAGAACTACTACAGCTTGGAAACGCCTTAGAGCCGCACAATGCGCTGCGAATGCCCACCCACTTGCAACAAATACACTCCCGAGCTTAGATTGGGATGAAGCACAATCTCATTATCCCCTTTGTCCAACCAACACGGCTGCGCGTAGACTTTCCGCCCCATCACATCGTAAACAGCCACCTCCTTTGCGCCGAAGCTCTCGGCATCAACGACAATGCGAAGCTCCTCAGTGAAAGGGTTGGGATAGCATTTCGCCACATGGGCCACTGGCTCCACGACAGACAAGAACTCGTTCAATTCGGCGATGACATGGATGGGCCTATGCATCAGGAAAGAGTGGATCACAGGCATGCTGTAGTTCTCCCAGCCAGCGATGGTGTGCGGCATGTTGAAACGCTCCATCTGGTTGGGCACCTCGGGCTGCAAGGCTTGGTAGATGCCGTCGAAATAGGGTTTGGTGTTTTGATAGGCGAATGTGGTTGCCGCTAACGTGTTGAAACGGCTGCAAAACTGCGCCTTGAACCCCTCGTTCTCAAGCAAGCGCCTGAAGAACAGTGTAGCCCTGCTGTTGGTAGGCCAAACTGGTTCGCCCTCATAGGTGGCATTGGCGAAGGCATTGAAATCGTCTTTCTCGACCAAGCACCCGTCGCCGTCGTAGAAGATCCAGCGCCACTTGCCGTCGCCCTCCTGCCAGCAGCGTGTGTTGGTGGCCGGCCAGTCGAGGTTGAGGGCGAAAAGCTCGAAGACAAAATAGTCGATGAAATTGGAAATGTCGATATGCGCTGCGGCATAGGCATATTGCTCCTCGTCGGCAAGGTCGGCCTGCTCCATCCAGGCAAGCAGCGCATCGAAGTTGTCGGCAGTGCCGCATTCCACTTCTTGCCATTCCTTGATGATGGTGACACGATCCTTGTTCACGCCAAGGTGGTCTTCCAAATAGTTCTCGTCGGGTTTCTCCTCCACATAATACACGCCCCAATACTCGCCGTTGATGAACAACACGCAAGGGCGCGACGAGAGGGTCTCCACGTCGAGCGGATGGGCGATGAGGTTGCAGAGATGATCCTGGCAGCCAGCGCCATTCCATGTGCTCGAAAACGGGCGCAGAGTGAGGTGCTTGAATTTCTCCAACGGGGTGGTGTCAAAAAACCTGTAGTGGATGCGCTTCTTGCCATACTCCTCGCGGGCATAGAGGGAATAGCCCTTATGGCTGCGCCAGCGCGACTGCTTGCCATGGGTGCGCAGCCCCAATAGCTGGTTGACGCCGACGCTGCCACCGGCTTCATAAAACTCGAAGTTGCTCTGCCGTTCCCATTCGCGGCCTTTCATGAAATAATTGCCTGTGGCATAAGGGTTATACGGGTTAAAATTAATGCCAGGAACGAGAATGCCTCGCTCGTAGCCAAACAAATCCAACGAGTCGGCACAGAGCGAAACGGCGGGCAGGCCATGCGTGTCGCAGCCCAAGGCACGAATGAAATAGCTGTGGGTCGCCACCCGACTCACACAGCTGTCGTTCTCGTCGAAAACCGCCGCTCGAATCACGATGCAATG
Organism: uncultured Bacteroidales bacterium; assembly: GCA_946410535.1. The sequence goes on along the minus strand of CAMKAR010000005.1, from coordinate 578 downwards.
GCGAATGCTGTCGGGCAGGAAGAAATCAGGATGGGGACAGTTGACGATGGTGTAGATGTCGGACCTCGAATAGAGGCTGTAATCCATCTGCAACGGCGCCTCATAGCGTGCCGATTGCGCCGTGGGACGGTTACCATCGGTGGTATAACGGATGTGGTTCTGCGGGTTGGAACTGAACAGTTCGAGCGCAAAAGTCTCTTCATAAAAGCCACCATGGGCCGAGAACACCACAGTGTCGGTTTGGGCTTGCGCCGAAACGAGGGCGAGGAAAAGGCTCCACAATATGCCAAATCGGATTTTTGCCATAATGCTAAGATTCTCGAGGCAAAAATACACAAAAAAACGGCCAATGTATTAAATCAGCCGTTTTTTGTGGTTTTGTTTGTAGGGCTGTCGTATTACGGCAGCCGCATTTGGGATATTTCCCTGCGGCTGCCACGATGTGACAGCCCTACAACCGTTTTTAGATCTTCTCCTCTTCCACGCGCAGCGGCTGGGGTTCGCCCTTGCGGATGTCAAGCTCGTCGATGAGGTTGGTGGCACCAGCGTACTTGTCGATGATGAAGAGCACGTAACGG
>CAMKAR010000004.1 GCA_946410535.1 uncultured Bacteroidales bacterium | reverse complement strand
GCCTGACCGTCGACGACGACGAGAACGCGGTGAGCCTCGTGTTGCAAAACCTGCTCAGTAATGCCGTGAAGTTCTCCTATCCGGGCGGCGAAGTCCGCGTGAAGGCCGAAGAGCTGGGCGGGCGCGTGTGGCTCGCAGTCGAGGACGACGGCATGGGCATCGCCGAGAAGAAGTTGGAGAAGATCTTTCGGTTCATGACTTCGTCGGCAAAAGGCACAGGCGGCGAGACGGGCACCGGCATCGGCCTTTTCGTCAGCAAGCAGCTCGTTGACAAGATGGGGGGAGAGATTTCCATCGAAAGCGTGAAGGGAGAAGGAACCACGGTTAGGTTCAGCGTTAGGACTTCCTCACAGTAGAAACTGGTCAGAGTCATGGTCAGAGGTTAGGGTAAAATAGCAATCAATCCATGGAAAGCGAAAACCAAAACAGAATCAAACTATTAATGGTCGAGGACCAACCCATTTGTCGCCTCGGCATCAAGATGTCGCTTGCCGATACGCAATTGCCCTGCGAGTTGTTGGGCGAAGCCGAATCCGTCGAGCAAGCCGTCGGTTTCCTTAGGGAGCGCGGACACGAGCTCGACATCATCCTCTTGGACTATGTCCTCCTCGACGGCACGGGCGCCGAAGTGATCGAAGCAGCCCGCCAACTCTGCCCCGATGTGAAGATCGTCGTCCTCTCGGGCGAGGCAGGCGGTGCTACCATCAAGCAGCTGATGGAAAAGGGCATCAACGGCTTCATGAGCAAGAACATCAACCCGAAAGAGTTAGGAAATGTGCTGGCTTCCGTCATGGAAGGGCACGACTGTCTTGGCGAGGGCAACATGCTCATCGAGCAGGGCGTGAAGGACGACATGGAAAACCTCAACGCACTCACCCGTCGCGAGATGGACTTGGTGAGTTATTGCGCCACGGGTTTGAACACCAAGCAAATCGCCGAAGAGATGTGCATCACGCCGCATAGTGTGGAGAACATGAAGAGCGTCGTGTTCAGCAAGTTGGGCGTGAAATCCACCAACGAGCTCATCCTTTTCGCCTTCCGTGTCGGGTTGGTAGGGTAGGGCTTTACATCCAAAAACTTGGAAAAAGTCACGAAAATCGGCTGAAAAAAGTGGAAAAAGTCACGAAAATTGGCTTAAAAACTTGGAAAAAGTCACGAAAATAGGTAGAAAAACTTGGAAAAAGTCACGAAAATTGGATGAAAAACTTGGAAAAGGAAGCCTTTGAAGCCCATCGCAGCCTCGACGAACCGATGCACCGCGTCTTTCTCGACCTGTTCAGGAAGTACCTGCTCGTGGGCGGCCTTCCCGATGCCGTCAATCGGTTTGTCGCGTCGAACAATATTGTTGAGGTACGCCGCGTTCACGATGCCATTCAGCAGCTATATCGCAAGGATGCTGCCCAGTATGATGCAGAGAACAAGTTGAAGATCAGAAGGATATACGATTTGATTCCATCCAATCTCGAAAACAGGAAGAAGCGGGTGCAGTTCAATGAGATTGAGGGCAAGCGGGGCAAGACCTTTGTCACCTATGCCGACGAGTTCGAGTATCTGATTCAGGCAGGTGTGGCCATCGAGGTGAAGTCGATTTCCAATCCAAGGTTTCCTTTGGTGGAGTCGACGATGAAGAACCTAATGAAGCTGTATCTGAACGACGTCGGGTTGCTGACCAACATCCTTTACCGCTACAACATCCGCGCTGTGCTCGACGACGAGCGGAGCATCAATCTCGGCTCGGTGTATGAGTCGGCGGTGGCGTCGGAGTTGCTGGCGCACGGCTATCACCTTTATTATTATGACAACAAGAGCAAGGGCGAGGTGGACTTTTTGATTGACGACTACGACCGGCTCACGGCGGTGCCCGTGGAGGTGAAGTCGGGCAAGGACTATGCGCGCCACAAGGCCTTGGACAAGTTCATCGCCAACCCCGACTACCACATCAAGCGGGCTGTGGTGTTGTCGAACGTGCGGGAGTCCCGCACGGAGGGCATCAAGGAGTATATTCCTGTTTATTTCGTGATGTTTTTCCGTCCCAGCACACCGATGATGCTGTAGTTTCGGAAGGCGTTTTGTCTGTCAAAGCTCCATGATTTCTATGTCGGAAAGGCCGGTGATTTCGGCGATTTCCTCGGTCGAATAGCCTTTGGCCTTCATGTTGCGAGCCATCCCCACAAGGCGTTTGTCGAACAAGTCTTCCTTGTCGTTGAACAGGTTTTCTTCGGCAGTCCATTTCTCCCAATCGGTCTCGGCAAGATAGCGTTTGGCTTGCTCGCAAAGTTCTGGAATGTCTGTCGTGGCAGTTCCCCAAAGGATTCGGGGAATGACACTGGCATAATCGTGAACCAAGATATGCCTCATGCTTTCGACCATTTTCCAAGGTGTGTCAGAGTGTTCAGCCTTGAAGGCTTTGGTAAGCATGAAAGCAGCCTCACCCACAACTTCAACGTTTTTCATCACGGAGTAGAATACGCGGATGTCGGAGTTGAATACCTCAAAGTCAACGCCTTCGATAATTTGCCTGACATGGTTTGAATACTTGACGATGTCTTCCAATCGCCCTTTGTCTCTAGCTCGCTCTCTCATAGATCAATTGTTTGTCGCGTTCAACACTCTCGATGGCATAAGGTTTCAGGGAACCGTCGGCAATCAGGTCCACATCCCTGCCGAGCAATTCTTTCAGGTCGACAATCATCCCGCCCATAGTGAGTAGGGTGAATGGTTTTCCTGAGTAATCGGGAACGAAAAGGATGTCCACGTCGCTCCAGGGCTTTTCTTCGCCGCGTGCGAACGACCCGAACAGCCAGGCCTTCAGCACGGGTTGCGTCTTGAAGTAGTTGGCGATGATTTGGATCATTTGTTGTGTGTTCTTGCTCATGACGTTTCGTGTTTTCCACCTGCAAAAATACACATTTCCCCCAAAAAACAGCTTTTTTTTCCCGCCAAACCCAAAATTGAGGAGTTTTCTCCTTATTTCCTCCCGTTTTTTCGCTATATTTTTGCAGCGGTGAAGTATGTCTTGGCAGATGGCTTATAGGCCATAAGCCATCAACCATAGGCAATCAAAGGGATCAAACAATTGACTACGTCGAATCAAAGATTTAAACAATAAACAATTCAACAAAACCTTACGCTTATGAAAACAAAACACTTACTCCTAACCCTGCTGCTGGCACTGATGGTGCCGTTGGCAGCCTTCGCGCAGGTGGAGCGCACCGTGACCGTGAACAACGGAACGGACAAGTACCACCGAGTGCCGGCTTATGGCGGCAGGGAAATCAATCAATGGTACAGAAACGAGTTCGTCATCGACAAGGCCTATCTTCAGGAAATGGCCGGAAAGCAAATCATCAAGATGGAACTCTATGTGGCCCAGCCCGTGCCCTCGTCGTACATGGCGACCTCTGGCAGCTACGCCGTGAGAATCAGGGAAAAAGACTGGGCAACAAGCGGCAGCTATAGCGGCGACAGCCCTGCTTTTCGCATCAATCCCATCACCACCCTCGAAGATCAGCAAAGGAACGGCAGCTTCGATTTTGATGGCAAAGGGAATATCGTGGTCCGTTTCAGCTCGTCGTTTCTCTACAGCGGCGAAAACAACCTCGTGGTGCAGTTCGAATCCGAAAAACACAATTGGTTGGTTTCGCCTTTCGGTATCGACAATCTCCCTTTGTACTACGGTGTAAACCACACCGGGTATGCATTGGAGTATTGTAACACTGAACAAGAAAATACTTATTTGAATGGCGGTACGGTTTTCGCCAAAAACCAAGTGCGAAACTTCGCGCCCAAGGTCACCTTCACCTACCTTGACGAAGCCACATGGGCAAACACGAACAAACCGCAAAACCCCGTGGCAACGGCGTTGAGTTCGAGCAGCATCAGATTGTCTTGGGAAGCCGGCGACTACACCGGCTCAAACTACCAAGTGCTTTGCGTGGAGCGCGGCACAACGCCCAGCTGGAGCAACGCCGTCACGGTGAGCAACACCTATTATACGTTTGAAAACCTTGCCTCGAACACGACTTACGACCTGTACGTAAGGGCACGAGTAGTAATGATCGGGGCCTACAATTCAAAGGCCGCTTCGGCCACTGCCACCACCCAACATGGCGGCAACCTCGACGAAGGCCCCATTGCTTTCGATTTCGGCGAAGGCACCCATCCTAACGGCCTGACCGTTACGGGCAACGATACCCATCTTGTGACATACGGGGGTTGCCTTTCGTACTCCGGAGAAAACACCGTCACCGTCACTTTGCCTCGGTTGCATTTCACCAATGCCACCAATGGACTCATGCTGGAGTTTAATATGAATCAGCCACAAGGCTCCCCAAACCCTGTGCTGGTGGAGTTGGTTGACGAATACCAAAATGAAACCCTGTTTTCACGGAGCGTCTCCTGCAACTCATATCAGTCTTTCTCCTTCCGCCTAAAGGATGGGTTGGCTGTTTCTTCTGTGATGCTGCACAATTGCTATAAAATCCGCTTCACGGCGACGGGGCCATTCAGCCTCTACAATATCAACGTGCGCAAACTTGCCGACAACATTCCGGCCTACGATTTGGCAGCGACCGACGTTACCACCACCTCGGCCAAAATCAACTGGACGGACGACAACCTCAACACGCACACGCTGGAGCTTTATTACCGAACCAAAGGGTACCACAACGGTGATCAAGAGTATTGGCAAGGTTATGTCTCAGTGACGGGCACTTCGCACACCCTCACGGGTTTGATGCTCTACACCGAATACGAAGTGATGGTGAAAACCATCAATGGCTCCAACTCCGAAAATTCCGCCACGCTTACGTTTGGCACCCATTGCCCCGAACAAACAGTGCCATACGAGCAGGACTTCACCGGCCTCACCGCACTGCCGCAATACTGGCGGATTGAAGGCGAAACCAGTACCACTACCTATCATTATTACGTTGATGACGACGGAATAACGTTTACTTCTTCAATAAGCGGCAATTGGGTAAGCGAACGCAACGCCTACATCATCCTGCCTTATTTCGGGAACTTGGCCTCGCTGCAGTTCAGCTTTGAGAATAGGGGAGGCGGAGGGTATGTAACTGTGGGTGTGATGACAGACCCGTTTGATGTTTCCTCATTCAGGAGCAGGGAATATGTGGGGAATTCCATAGGAACCCACAACATCAGCTTCGGCGACAACTGGGCTTCTGACATCCAATACGGCCATATTGCCCTCCAAGTGAACAAGGGTTATTATGATGGTTATGTGCAAGTGGACAATTTCGTGGTGACGCGCCTTGCCGCCCCCACCGGCCTCGTGGTGAGCAACGTGACCAACACCACGTCCACCCTCGGCTGGAACGCGGGCGCAGCCACACAATGGGAAGTGCGCTACGGAACCGATGCCAACAACTACGGAACGCCCGTCGCCGTGACCGAACCCACCTATACCATCACTGGTCTCACGGCTAGCACCGATTATGTGGCGCAGGTGAGGGCGAAGTATGGCGATGGCTTGTATAGCGATTGGGTGAGCTTTGAGGGATTCAAGACGTATTATAGTGCGCCTATTTTGGTAGATGCCAGTCATCCTTATTCGCATGGCTTCTCGACTATGCAGAGTACGGGCAACGGGTTTACTATTGTTGGTGATATTGGCGGTTGGCAACTGATCAACAAAGGTTTGTTTGGCAATGATTGGGTGTTGGGAACCGCTCCAGGTAGACTCAATGGTAGTCTTTCTGGCTTAAACAACTACTCCTTGTATATCTCCAAAGATGAAAGTACATACCAATATATCCATGGTGAGACACCTCTTATTGGTGGTGGTTGGCAAGGTTGGGGCACTACCGTTTATGCAGCAAGGGTTTTCACCTTGGCTCCTGGCAGCTACCAATTCAGCTATCGCTGGAAGGGCAAAGGAAGTCATGAATCGGATTATTTCCGCGTGGCTTTGGTGCCTGCTGACACGGAGTTGACAGCTAGTAATGCTGTTCCTACTGGGTTGACTTACAACTCTCTGCCCTCAGGATGGATAGCCCTCGATGGTGGCGAAGCCCTGAATCCTATGGCCGATAACGTAATTGGATTCCCCTCATATACCACGCCAGAAGCATCACGAATCAACATCTTGGAAGAAGGCAACTATATGATGGTGTTCGTGTGGACTAATAGCAGTTTGAAATTTCCATCAGCAGTAAATCCGCCTGTTGCCATCGACGAAATTGTCATTTCCTGTGTTTCCCTCATCACTCCGCCCGAAATGGGCAATCTTGTGGCGGCACCAACCGACACCCAAGCCACGTTGACATGGCAAGCCCCCACCTGCACGCTAACGCCTACAGGCTACGAAGTGGAATATGCCACCGATGCAAGCTTCACGGATGCCCTGACTGCCACAACCAACACGAATTCGGTTACGCTGACGGGCCTGGCAGCCAACACAAATTACTATGTGCGCATACGCTCGGTCCACACCGCCAACAGCACAACAATCTATTCCGATTGGAGCGACGCTCGTTCCTTCACCACGAATTACCCGACACCTACCAACCTCACCCTTGTCCGCCAAACCACTTCAATGGCTCAAGTGATGTGGACACCCGTGGAATTGACCCTGCCCGAAGGACAACGCATCAACTACAGCTGGCAGCTGACCACCGATGTCAACGATTGGGGAGAGGCAAACGAAGGTTTAGCCAGCAACGGCTGGGAGCGGAACTTGGCTCCTGACACATATCACCTCCGCGTGAGAACCGCCATCTACGACAACAACGCCCACGAATTTGCCGGTTTCAGCGACTGGTCGGAGCCGATTACGTTCACCATCGCACCGTGGACCGAACCCGTGACCCTCTTCCCGCTGACCTACGGCTTCGAGACACCCACCTACTTCGACGATGGCCTCACCCTTGGCGGTGCTTTGGATCGCCTCAAGATTTATAGTTATTATAACGACCATGACCAACTGCCTGCCCACGCCGGCGGCGAAAGCCAAAGGCTGTTGGGCTTTGCTTCGGCTTATGACGATGAGGCCTACCTTGTGCTGCCGCCCTTGCGCCCAAGCACGAGCGATGCCTTGGTGAGCTTCTGGTGGTACCACGACAACACGGAAGCCAATCAGAACATTGGCGTTACCATCGAACAATCCAACAACGGAACTTCATGGTCGCAGTGGGGCAGTTTGATTCCGCGCTATGCCGAAACGAGTGGTTGGGTGAAATACCAGCAGGTGGTTCCCGCTGGTGGCACCGACCCAATCTATATCCGCCTCCATTTTGTTGGCGCCAACCTTACCCAATGGTGGAAACGCTGCTATCTCGACGACCTGACCGTGACCACCTTCAAGAGCGAGCAGCCTTACATCTCGTATGTGGGTTGCAACGCTTATACAGCCACGATTACGCTTTATGATTACGCCTACCAAAACGGCTGGCCTTCGTCGGCTTTCCATGTGCAATACCGCAAAGTGGGACAAGACACTTGGATTGATTACGGCGACTTCGTGAACCAAGCCCCTTACGCTTTTGAAAACTCATTGACCATCAACGGCCTCGACCCGAATTCCTACTACGAGTTCAGCGCTTGCGCCCGCGTGAGCTACAACGGCCATGATTTTGCTTGGTCCAACTATTGTGAGCCTTACCGTCAGTGGACGTCCAACGATGTGTTCACCGTAACGCCCACGCATCCATACGAACACGACTTCGAGTTTGGAGCGTATAACTGGACGGAAGGCAGTTGGAACACACAATATGAAGGCGGATATGACGGCAGCAGTTATTGCGCCCATGCGACCGCAGACAATAGTTCGGTTTTGATTTCTCCTGTGATTGCTTTCTCTTCCGATTGCAACAATGCCATCATCCGTTTCTACAAAAAAGAAGCCGTGAGTGTCCGTGTGTATTATGGACCGGATTTTGAATCAAGTGTTGTGTTGTCCACATATTCTTCCGGTAGTTCATGGGTACAAATCGAGCTTTCGTTAAGCAAATACATGTCCCAGGCTCCCATAAAAATTGCGTTTGAGAATGTAAATTCTAATGGGGCCGCCGAAAGCTATGTTGATGACATTGAGATTATCGCCAATGCCTACGATAAAGTGTGTGACGGCAATCCAGGAGCGTCATGGTCGAATGCAAACATTTGGTATCCGCAAGGCGTGCCGACAGCTAATGACAATGTGGCAGTCATGAGTATGGTTTATGTCGGGTCTGCAGGCGCTTCACCATGTGAGGCCACCGCCAAAGAGATTTGGACGGGGAATTCAGGCTATGTATATGTCTATTCGCAATCGTCTTTGGTTGCAGAGAAATTGCATCCTAAAAATACCGCAAGTTTCACCTTTTATGATGGCGCTCAACTCAAGGCCGAAAATCCTTCGTCGGGCAGATTTATCAAGACAATCGTTGGCTACACCAACCAAAACGGCAATGACCACTACTATCTGTTCGCCCCGCCATTTAGTTGGTCAAACAACTCGAGTTTCACATCGGGAGACTATGACCTCTACCATTTCGATGGAAGTGCAGAACTTGAATGGATTAATCACAAGAATCCTGTTAATAATGCTATGCAGCGCGGCAAGGGGTATCTTTATGCCCATGCCAAACCAAGTAACGGCGATACTCATTCCATAGTCATGAATGGCGAGCTTTTGCCCGTCAGTCCTGACCAAACCATTTCAGGCCTCACTTACGGCCCCAACACCGAAACCAATCCCTTCCTCAACTGGAACCTCGTCGGCAACCCGTTCCCGTGCAATGCCTACTTGAGTGGCAATCGACAGTTCTATCGTTTGGAGGAGACTGCCGAAGGCTCAAGGATTGTGTTGGCAACGGACAACGTCATCAAGCCGATGGAAGGCGTGTTTGTTCAGGCCGCAACCGCTGAAGAAAGCAGCGTCACCTTCACAACCGCACCCACACGCGAAAGCGGAATGAATTTCACCTTGAGCAAGAAGAGCCAAACGCGCGGTGCTAAATCCGTCATGGCCGACCGCGTCCGCATCGCCATCGGCGAAGGCCGCGACCTGGGCCACTTGGACCTCATGGCCGACGCGAACCGCCTCTACATCCCGCTGAACGGCAAGGACATGGCAGTGATGCACAGCCAGCCCGTGGGCGAGCTGCCGCTCAACTTCGAGGCCGCCGAGGACGGCACCTACACCCTCAGCTTCGAGAACGCCACAGAAGGCTTGGTGTATTGCCACCTCATCGACAACATGACTGGCGCTGACATCGACCTGCTGGCCCTTCGACAGGCTCAGGGACCAGCCGAATACACCTTCACCGCCAAGAAGACCGACTACGCCTCGCGCTTCAAGGTGGTGCTCGCTTCCGTTAGCGAGGACGCAAACGGCAACAATGAGACCTTTGCCTTCAACAACAACGGCAACTGGATCATCCTCAACGAAGGCCGCGCCACCTTGCAGGTCATCGACCTCAACGGTCGCATCCTCAGCAGCGAGCTGATTGAAGGCTCCGTGCAGACCAGCATCCACCAGCCCGCAGGGCTTTATCTGATTCGCTTAGTCAACGGCGATGAAGTGAAGGTGCAGAAGGTGGTGGTTCGTTGATCTTTGACACGCTTTGCGTCATTGCGAGGAGGCACGACGAAGCAATCCAGAAAAGCCAGATAGATGTCTGGATTGCTTCACTGCGTTCGCAATGACGCGAAGCGACGACAAGAGACTCGTCCCGAAGGGACGAAACTTTCATTAACCCTACACAAGCACCGCGCAGTGTAGGGCAGCAACAAACAAAACAAACACGATAATAAAATGAAAAAACTAACACTGACCACAGCAATCCTCCTCGGCCTCGCCACAACCGCACTCGCCGACCCTAACGGCGGAGGCCTCTTCCAGCGCGGCACAAGCCCCGAAATGGAAGGCATGTATGGCAATCGCAGCACGAACACACCCATGCTGCCGAGTCACGGCTCGTCCGAAAACCAAAATGCCAATGAACTGCCCTTGGGCAGCGGCATCGCGGTGCTGCTCGGTCTCGGAGCGGCCTATCTCGCAACCAAAAAACACAAGGAGGACTGACCATGAACAACAGGACTTTACTCATCATCATGCTCCTCGCATTGGGCGCGCCTTGGGCAGCGAGGGCGCAGGAAACACTGCCGTATGAATACGGGTTTGAGAACAATGATTTGACTGGAGAAGGATGGACGAAGAATGGTTCTACCAATTCAAAACCTTATGAATATGCGAAAAGAACAGGTTCTTATGGCTTCCGTTTTTATTGCACGTCACTATATCCGGAACAATACCTAGTGTCGCCTGAACTGACAACCAATGAAGTTGGCACTATGGTGGAATTTTATTACAAGGCTCCTTCAACAGCCCAAACTTTTCAAGTCGGTTACTCTACCACAAGTTCAAATGTTATCAGTGATTTTACCTACGGCGATCCTATTACGACGAGCGATAATAATTGGAATGTGTTTAGCCAGACTTTTTCCTCAGAAACAAAATACATCGCTATTAAATATACAACGACATCATCTTACACTTATCTCTATCTTGATGATTTTGTTTTTGAGCAATATTCGGATTATCCAACTCCGAAGAATCTTGTGGTGACAACCTACACCTCAAACTCTGCTACACTTGACTGGACTCCACGCACAGGTCAGGACCATTGGGATATCTATTACACCACAAGTTCCACAGCGCCCGACGCAAGTACAGCGCCTTCGGTCGCCAATACCGAAACCAGGCCTTACACCATCACTGGACTGGAATCCGGCGTCACCTACCATGCCTGCGTCCGCGGAAACTACAACAACGGCGAGCATTACAGCGATTGGAGCAATGCCTGCGATTTTGAAGTGGGTTGCTATACGCCAAACATCGGGCAGGCACAAGCGAGTTGCAACATGGCCTACTTCACATGGACTCCCGTTGGTTCGGAGACTTCGTGGCAGGTGGCTTTTTCCGACCAGCAAGGCTTCAATCCCGAAGAGGTTACCCTGGAAACGGTGACGACGCAGTATTATAATAAAGAAGGTTTGGTTACTGGCGTTACCTATTATGCCCGAGTGCGTGCCGTGTGCGGCGAAGGTGACTACAGCGATTGGAGCGAAGAAGTGAGCATGACCACCCAGTGCTTTGCCCCGTCAAACCTTCAGGAAAGCAGCGTCACGCCAACGACGGCCACTTTGACATGGAACATGGGAAGCAGCGAGACCCAGTGGCAGATTTCGTATTCCACGACGGAAAACTTCACTCCTGACAATGGAACCATCGTCACGGTCGACAACAAGCCCTATACCTTGGGAGGCCTGACGGTGAACACCGCTTACTATGCCTGCGTGCGTGCCGTTTGCGGCGAGAACATCTACAGCGACTGGAGCGAGGTCTGCACTTTCACGCCGAGATATGAGCTTACGGTTGGTGATGGAACCAACACGAATTCAAGTATTCCGTTTTATTCCTATTTCGTCGATTACACTACGAAAAGCCAATTCATCATCCCGGCAGCTGATTTGGCGGATTTGCTGTATGCGAACATTGATAAACTGACGTTTTATGCCAATACCCAAAACGCGAACTTCGGCAATGCCACATTTGATGTTCTCATCAGTGAATTGGATGGTGTGACCTCTTTTGAAACCGCAGCGTTCTTCGATTGGTCATCAATGTCAACGGTTTATTCAGGAAGCGTTTCCGTCAGTGGCGGCAAGATGGAAATCAATCTTAATGCACCGTATCAGTATATGGGTGGCGACTTGCTGATAGGATTCAATCAACTTTCCACGGGATCCGGAGTGTCCGCCTATTGGTATGGGGTGTCCACCTCGGATTACAATTCTTATGGAGGCTTTGAGATGTCGGGGTATTCATCCTTTGATCGATATCGATTCCTTCCGAAAGTAAGCTTTAGCTATACCCTCGGCACGGCTCCGACTTGCCTGAAGCCGAAAAACCTCGCCGCTTCGGATGTCGGTACCAGTTCGGCTACGCTTAGCTGGACTCCTGGCGGCGACGAAACCGCATGGCAATACGTCATCTCGACCGACCCCAACTTCAATCCTGACAATTACAATCCCCTCACCGTGCAGAGTAATCCTTTCACCTTGAGCGGCCTCACCCCCGAAACCACCTATTATGCCTACGTCCGCGCCAATTGCGGCGAAAGCGACGTGAGCGCTTGGAGCAACAGGTGTAGTTTCATGCCTTCGGCCATGCGGACCATCACCTTGAACGATGGTACTTCAACAAGCTACAATACTCCATTTTATTATTCAGCCAATAGTTACAACGTCAAAAACCAGTTCATTGTTCCGGCTTCCGATTTGTCGGAGATGCTTTACGGCCAAATCACCAAGCTGACTTTTTATGCGACATACAATACCGGATCGTGGCCCGATGGCGTGTTCAAAGTTTATGCGGCTCCAACAGATTTGACGGCATTTGCCACCGCCACACCCGTCGATTGGAGTAGCCTTACCGAGGTGTATTGCGGAAGCCTCACGGTGAATGGCGGCCAGATGGAAGTCACTTTCAGCACACCTTATCCCAACACGGGTGGCAATCTGCTGATTGGTTTCAACGAAACGGAAAAAAGCTCCAGTTATTCATTCATGCAGTGGTACGGAATCACGACGGACAATTATGCGACATATTACTGGGCTGGATCTAACTATCATGAGAAGTTCCTGCCAAAAATGACAATCGATTATATCGCTGGCGAAGCTCCAACATGCGCCATGCCTTCCGATCTGAGGTTCAGTCGCACCTCAACCACGGCGACTGTCACATGGACCCCCGGCGGCGAGGAAACCGCATGGAAATTCCAATATAAGGCAGTGGCAGATGCCGATTGGAGCGAAGTGGTTACTGTTGAGAACACGCCGACCTATGCGTTGGACAACCTTACCGCCGCAACCGATTATCAAGTGCGCGTCAAGGCTGATTGTGGTGGCGACAACACGAGCTACTGGCTATCCAATGGCTTCACCACCCGTTGCGCACCCATGAGCCTGCCGTTTGAATACGATTTCGACAGCGATGCCGCAGGCAGTGGCACCAGCTTGCCCGAATGTTGGACGCGCGTCAACCAAGACGCACCAACCACGACATACGCCGGACATCCACGCATCATGAGTAGTAGTGCCAATTCACATTCCACCACCAATTATCTTGAGTTCTACAGGACAACATCAAGCAATGGCCCATTGTATCAAATGGCGGTCTTGCCTGAGATGGATGCGCCGATCAGTTCGTTGGTGCTGTCGTTTTGGGGCAAGGCTGGAGCTACGGGCAGCAACACCTTGGCCGTTGGCGTGATGACCGATCCCGACGACCCCACCACTTTCGAGATGGTCAAGAATGTGGCTTTGCCTACCACTTATACGCAACTCACCGTCAACTTCGAGGATTACACAGGCTCGGGGCGCTACATCGCCTTCAGTTGCGACAGAGGCTCGTATTCAAGGACACTTTATGTCGACGACATTAGCATTGTTGTAGACTTGTCGTGCAAAGCACCCAAGAATCTGGAAATCAGTGACCTTACACAGACCACAGCCATGCTCACTTGGACAGCGGTGAACGACATTACGGAATGGGAATTGCAATACCGCATGACCGAATCGTCCGAGTGGAGCGATGCCGTTGCGGTGAGCACAAATCCAGTTTACACATTGAACGGCCTAACGGCAGCCACCGAATACGAAGCACGCGTGCGCACCATCTGCGGTACTGACAATTACAGCGATTGGGCGACCATCTCCTTCACCACCGAATGTGACTTCCTGACGTTGCCATTCTCCTACGGCTTCGAGGATGCCACGGTGGGTCACAATGCGCCCGCTTGCTGGCACTTCAGCGACGGCACTTATCCCAAAATCAGCACAGGGGCAGCCAATTCGGGGACAAAGTCGCTCTACATGAACAAGAACTCCAACGCATCCTTCGCTGTGTTGCCCATGATTGATGCCACAGCGTATCCCATCAACACGCTCCAGATGTCGTTCTATGGAAAAAGGACTACTTATTACGTTAGTATGCCCTACCTCTATGTCGGCGTGATGACTGATCCCGACGACGCAACGACTTTTCAGCAGGTGGATTTTGTCAGTATGCCTAATAATTTCAGCAAGTTTGAGGTCAGTTTCGAGAACTACACGGGCGAAGGTCAGTATATCGTTTTCCGATGCGACCAGAGCTATGGCTACTACATCGACGACATCCTCGTTGAGGTGGCCCCCACCTGCAAAACACCTTACCAGTTGAGCATCAATGATGTTGAGCCTCACGAAGCCAACCTTATGTGGCGTGTGCGCGACGAGGCGCAGATGAACTTCCAAATCGCCTACAGCACCACCGCCAATTTCAACGTCGCCAATGCCACCATCGTGGACATCGACGCGAGCGAAGGGAGCACGTCAGGCGACTATCGCAGCGGCTCGCTCACGGGTCTCGAAGCTAGCACCAACTATTACTTCAGGGTACGCGCCAACTGCGGAGAAGGCGACTTCAGCGCATGGAGCGACGACTATGGCCAGTTCACCACAATGGAAGCTTGCCCCGTGCCGTCTGTGTATGTCTATACAGAAGGAAGCCATAGCGTCACTTTCAGTGTGATGGAATACGAGTATGGCGACCTCGAACTGCGTTACAAGAAAGCCTCGGACGACGAATGGTCGGAATGGAGCGAGGTGGTATATTCGGGGACGAATGAGACATCCAATCTCTTTGTTTTAGACAATTTGGAAGAAAACACCGAATATGAGGTCGAAATCCGCGCCAACTGCGGCGAGGAGGGCTATAGTACAGGCGCGTTCCCGTTGTCTTTCACCACCCTGACGGGGTGTGGATCAACGCCAAGGACTTGGATGTGTACGACCCACCTCGGCACGAAAGCCACGGTGGAATGGTTCCCTGAAAATGACGCGACACGCTGGCAAATCCGTTACCGCATTGAGGGTCAAGAGTATGCAGCAGAAAACATGGTGCTGACCGACGAAATCACTTCTTCGCCTTACCGTTGGATGTTGACCGGTTTGGAAACCAGCACAGTGTATTACTGGCAAGTGAGGTCGTATTGCGACGAAAACACCCAAAGCGATTGGTCGGAAGAGGCTTGGTTCACCACCCGCTGCTCCGACGGCTTCATCACCGTCGACAAGGCACATCCGTTCTTCGAGGACTTTGAAGGTGCCGACATGCCCGACTGTTGGGATCCGGTCAACCATTACGACTACAGCATGTCGCACCTCGACGACTGGTCGCACATCACGGGAACCAATTATTCTTGGGAGACCTACAACGCCTCGAAGTGCATCTCAAGCGACAGGAACCATTTCCATTTCAACAGCAATGGCGCTGCGGTTTTGGCTCCCGCGCTCCATATCGACGAAAACGCGACCTCGGCCACACTGAGCTTCTGGAGCAAGTGCGACTTCGAGAGCAGCGACGCCCGTGGAACGATGCACATCTTCGTCTCGGATAACATCAATGCCGACGACGGCTACGATTTCGACCTCGGCACCCTGTGGGAAAGCTTTGGACGCAAGTCGTTCTGGAGAAAGTATGTCATCAGCCTTGACGACTACATCGGTAAAACCATCAACATCCGTTTCGAATATGGCGTGACGCACAACTACAACAACTTCGACTGGCTGATTGACGACGTGAAGGTGGAAGTGTTCGACAACGTGTTTGGCGAAGGCTCCGACATCACCGAAGGCAGTTGGGAGGACCCATCGATGTGGAGAACAGGCAACAGCAAGGCGGGCGGAGGCTTGCCCACCATCAACGACAATGTGCTCATCAACGCCAAGGTCATGATCCCGGAAGGCTTCGTGGCTCAGGTCAACAAGATAGAGTTGAACATCGACACCGTTCAGGTCGATAGAAGCGGCATCAACAAATACGGAAGCCTTGTCATTGCCGATGGCGGACAGCTGAAGGTGAACAACCCCGTTGGTGCCACGATGCAGAAGGCCATAGCTGGCTACGGTCGCGGCAGCAGCAATTGGTTTCTCATCGCGCCGCCCGTCGTCGAAGCCTTGAAGCCTGAAAGCGACAGCATCGGCGGCATCATCGAAGGCACCTACGACCTCTACAGCTTCGACGGCAGCCAACAAGGAGAGGAATGGCGCAACTACAAGCAACACGAACAAACGTTCAAGCTCAAAAATGGGCTGGGATATTTGGTGGCCAATAGCGTCAACACCTCTGCGTCATTCACTGGCACCGTGTTGCCAAGCAACCAAGCCAAGGAAGTTGGTTTGGCTTTTGCGGAAACCACTTTTGGTGCGTGGAACTTGGTGGGCAATCCCTACACTTGCCAAGCCTACTTGAGTGGTGACCGTCCGTTCTACCGTTTGGAAGAAACTACCGATGGCTCCAAGATTGTGTTGGCAACGGACAATGTCGTCGCCCCGATGGAAGGCATCTTCGTGCAGGCCAATAATGGCGACGATGTGGTGATTTTCACCACGACGGCACCCACCGAGAACGCCAACGCCCTGAACTTCAGCCTGCGCAAAGTGGAGCAGGGAAGGGGAAGCATCTCTACGCCTATCGACCGCGCCCGAATCCGCTTCGGCGAAGGCGACAACCTTGGCAAACTCGCGCTCATGGCCTCGCCCGACAGGCTTTATATCCCGCAAAACGGAACGGATTATGCCGTTGTCTTCAGCCAGCCCGTGGGCGAGCTGCCGCTCAACTTCGAGGCCGCCGAGGACGGCACCTACACCCTCAGCTTCGAGAACGCCACCGAAGGCTTGGTGTATTGCCACCTCATCGACAACCTCACCGGCGCCGATGTCGACCTCTTGACCCCGGTAGGCTTCCCCCTTTACAAAGGGGGGCAGGGGGATTCAAACGCACCCCGACAGGCAGAATACACCTTCACCGCCAAGAAGACCGACTACGCCTCGCGCTTCAAGGTGGTGTTCGCTTCCGATAGCGAGGACGCAAACGGCGACAGTGAGACCTTTGCCTTCAACAACAACGGCAACTGGATCATCCTCAACGAAGGCCGCGCCACGCTGCAAGTCATCGACCTCAACGGGCGCATCCTCAGCAGCGAGCAGATTGAAGGCTCGGTGCAGACCAGCATCCACCAACCCGCAGGCCTCTACCTCATCCGCCTCGTGAACGGCGATGATGTGAGGGTACAGAAGGTGGTGGTTCGTTGATCTTTGACACGCTTTGGACCCGTCCCGAAGGGACGATACCTTATTAACCCTACACAAGCACCGCGCAGTGTAGGGCAGCAACAAACAAAACAAACACGATAATAAAATGAAAAAACTAACACTGACCACAGCAATCCTCCTCGGCCTCGCCACAACCGCACTCGCCGACCCTAACGGCGGAGGCCTCTTCCAGCGCGGCACAAGCCCCGAAATGGAAGGCATGTATGGCAATCGCAGCACGAACACACCCATGCTGCCGAGTCACGGCTCGTCCGAAAACCAAAATGCCAATGAACTGCCCTTGGGCAGCGGCATCGCGGTGCTGCTCGGTCTCGGAGCGGCCTATCTCGCAACCAAAAAACACAAGGAGGACTGACCATGAACAACAGGACTTTACTCATCATCATGCTCCTCGCATTGGGCGCGCCTTGGGCAGCGAGGGCGCAGGAAACACTGCCGTATGAATACGGGTTTGAGAACAATGATTTGACTGGAGAAGGATGGACGAAGAATGGTTCTACCAATTCAAAACCTTATGAATATGCGAAAAGAACAGGTTCTTATGGCTTCCGTTTTTATTGCACGTCACTATATCCGGAACAATACCTAGTGTCGCCTGAACTGACAACCAATGAAGTTGGCACTATGGTGGAATTTTATTACAAGGCTCCTTCAACAGCCCAAACTTTTCAAGTCGGTTACTCTACCACAAGTTCAAATGTTATCAGTGATTTTACCTACGGCGATCCTATTACGACGAGCGATAATAATTGGAATGTGTTTAGCCAGACTTTTTCCTCAGAAACAAAATACATCGCTATTAAATATACAACGACATCATCTTACACTTATCTCTATCTTGATGATTTTGTTTTTGAGCAATATTCGGATTATCCAACTCCGAAGAATCTTGTGGTGACAACCTACACCTCAAACTCTGCTACACTTGACTGGACTCCACGCACAGGTCAGGACCATTGGGATATCTATTACACCACAAGTTCCACAGCGCCCGACGCAAGTACAGCGCCTTCGGTCGCCAATACCGAAACCAGGCCTTACACCATCACTGGACTGGAATCCGGCGTCACCTACCATGCCTGCGTCCGCGGAAACTACAACAACGGCGAGCATTACAGCGATTGGAGCAATGCCTGCGATTTTGAAGTGGGTTGCTATACGCCAAACATCGGGCAGGCACAAGCGAGTTGCAACATGGCCTACTTCACATGGACTCCCGTTGGTTCGGAGACTTCGTGGCAGGTGGCTTTTTCCGACCAGCAAGGCTTCAATCCCGAAGAGGTTACCCTGGAAACGGTGACGACGCAGTATTATAATAAAGAAGGTTTGGTTACTGGCGTTACCTATTATGCCCGAGTGCGTGCCGTGTGCGGCGAAGGTGACTACAGCGATTGGAGCGAAGAAGTGAGCATGACCACCCAGTGCTTTGCCCCGTCAAACCTTCAGGAAAGCAGCGTCACGCCAACGACGGCCACTTTGACATGGAACATGGGAAGCAGCGAGACCCAGTGGCAGATTTCGTATTCCACGACGGAAAACTTCACTCCTGACAATGGAACCATCGTCACGGTCGACAACAAGCCCTATACCTTGGGAGGCCTGACGGTGAACACCGCTTACTATGCCTGCGTGCGTGCCGTTTGCGGCGAGAACATCTACAGCGACTGGAGCGAGGTCTGCACTTTCACGCCGAGATATGAGCTTACGGTTGGTGATGGAACCAACACGAATTCAAGTATTCCGTTTTATTCCTATTTCGTCGATTACACTACGAAAAGCCAATTCATCATCCCGGCAGCTGATTTGGCGGATTTGCTGTATGCGAACATTGATAAACTGACGTTTTATGCCAATACCCAAAACGCGAACTTCGGCAATGCCACATTTGATGTTCTCATCAGTGAATTGGATGGTGTGACCTCTTTTGAAACCGCAGCGTTCTTCGATTGGTCATCAATGTCAACGGTTTATTCAGGAAGCGTTTCCGTCAGTGGCGGCAAGATGGAAATCAATCTTAATGCACCGTATCAGTATATGGGTGGCGACTTGCTGATAGGATTCAATCAACTTTCCACGGGATCCGGAGTGTCCGCCTATTGGTATGGGGTGTCCACCTCGGATTACAATTCTTATGGAGGCTTTGAGATGTCGGGGTATTCATCCTTTGATCGATATCGATTCCTTCCGAAAGTAAGCTTTAGCTATACCCTCGGCACGGCTCCGACTTGCCTGAAGCCGAAAAACCTCGCCGCTTCGGATGTCGGTACCAGTTCGGCTACGCTTAGCTGGACTCCTGGCGGCGACGAAACCGCATGGCAATACGTCATCTCGACCGACCCCAACTTCAATCCTGACAATTACAATCCCCTCACCGTGCAGAGTAATCCTTTCACCTTGAGCGGCCTCACCCCCGAAACCACCTATTATGCCTACGTCCGCGCCAATTGCGGCGAAAGCGACGTGAGCGCTTGGAGCAACAGGTGTAGTTTCATGCCTTCGGCCATGCGGACCATCACCTTGAACGATGGTACTTCAACAAGCTACAATACTCCATTTTATTATTCAGCCAATAGTTACAACGTCAAAAACCAGTTCATTGTTCCGGCTTCCGATTTGTCGGAGATGCTTTACGGCCAAATCACCAAGCTGACTTTTTATGCGACATACAATACCGGATCGTGGCCCGATGGCGTGTTCAAAGTTTATGCGGCTCCAACAGATTTGACGGCATTTGCCACCGCCACACCCGTCGATTGGAGTAGCCTTACCGAGGTGTATTGCGGAAGCCTCACGGTGAATGGCGGCCAGATGGAAGTCACTTTCAGCACACCTTATCCCAACACGGGTGGCAATCTGCTGATTGGTTTCAACGAAACGGAAAAAAGCTCCAGTTATTCATTCATGCAGTGGTACGGAATCACGACGGACAATTATGCGACATATTACTGGGCTGGATCTAACTATCATGAGAAGTTCCTGCCAAAAATGACAATCGATTATATCGCTGGCGAAGCTCCAACATGCGCCATGCCTTCCGATCTGAGGTTCAGTCGCACCTCAACCACGGCGACTGTCACATGGACCCCCGGCGGCGAGGAAACCGCATGGAAATTCCAATATAAGGCAGTGGCAGATGCCGATTGGAGCGAAGTGGTTACTGTTGAGAACACGCCGACCTATGCGTTGGACAACCTTACCGCCGCAACCGATTATCAAGTGCGCGTCAAGGCTGATTGTGGTGGCGACAACACGAGCTACTGGCTATCCAATGGCTTCACCACCCGTTGCGCACCCATGAGCCTGCCGTTTGAATACGATTTCGACAGCGATGCCGCAGGCAGTGGCACCAGCTTGCCCGAATGTTGGACGCGCGTCAACCAAGACGCACCAACCACGACATACGCCGGACATCCACGCATCATGAGTAGTAGTGCCAATTCACATTCCACCACCAATTATCTTGAGTTCTACAGGACAACATCAAGCAATGGCCCATTGTATCAAATGGCGGTCTTGCCTGAGATGGATGCGCCGATCAGTTCGTTGGTGCTGTCGTTTTGGGGCAAGGCTGGAGCTACGGGCAGCAACACCTTGGCCGTTGGCGTGATGACCGATCCCGACGACCCCACCACTTTCGAGATGGTCAAGAATGTGGCTTTGCCTACCACTTATACGCAACTCACCGTCAACTTCGAGGATTACACAGGCTCGGGGCGCTACATCGCCTTCAGTTGCGACAGAGGCTCGTATTCAAGGACACTTTATGTCGACGACATTAGCATTGTTGTAGACTTGTCGTGCAAAGCACCCAAGAATCTGGAAATCAGTGACCTTACACAGACCACAGCCATGCTCACTTGGACAGCGGTGAACGACATTACGGAATGGGAATTGCAATACCGCATGACCGAATCGTCCGAGTGGAGCGATGCCGTTGCGGTGAGCACAAATCCAGTTTACACATTGAACGGCCTAACGGCAGCCACCGAATACGAAGCACGCGTGCGCACCATCTGCGGTACTGACAATTACAGCGATTGGGCGACCATCTCCTTCACCACCGAATGTGACTTCCTGACGTTGCCATTCTCCTACGGCTTCGAGGATGCCACGGTGGGTCACAATGCGCCCGCTTGCTGGCACTTCAGCGACGGCACTTATCCCAAAATCAGCACAGGGGCAGCCAATTCGGGGACAAAGTCGCTCTACATGAACAAGAACTCCAACGCATCCTTCGCTGTGTTGCCCATGATTGATGCCACAGCGTATCCCATCAACACGCTCCAGATGTCGTTCTATGGAAAAAGGACTACTTATTACGTTAGTATGCCCTACCTCTATGTCGGCGTGATGACTGATCCCGACGACGCAACGACTTTTCAGCAGGTGGATTTTGTCAGTATGCCTAATAATTTCAGCAAGTTTGAGGTCAGTTTCGAGAACTACACGGGCGAAGGTCAGTATATCGTTTTCCGATGCGACCAGAGCTATGGCTACTACATCGACGACATCCTCGTTGAGGTGGCCCCCACCTGCAAAACACCTTACCAGTTGAGCATCAATGATGTTGAGCCTCACGAAGCCAACCTTATGTGGCGTGTGCGCGACGAGGCGCAGATGAACTTCCAAATCGCCTACAGCACCACCGCCAATTTCAACGTCGCCAATGCCACCATCGTGGACATCGACGCGAGCGAAGGGAGCACGTCAGGCGACTATCGCAGCGGCTCGCTCACGGGTCTCGAAGCTAGCACCAACTATTACTTCAGGGTACGCGCCAACTGCGGAGAAGGCGACTTCAGCGCATGGAGCGACGACTATGGCCAGTTCACCACAATGGAAGCTTGCCCCGTGCCGTCTGTGTATGTCTATACAGAAGGAAGCCATAGCGTCACTTTCAGTGTGATGGAATACGAGTATGGCGACCTCGAACTGCGTTACAAGAAAGCCTCGGACGACGAATGGTCGGAATGGAGCGAGGTGGTATATTCGGGGACGAATGAGACATCCAATCTCTTTGTTTTAGACAATTTGGAAGAAAACACCGAATATGAGGTCGAAATCCGCGCCAACTGCGGCGAGGAGGGCTATAGTACAGGCGCGTTCCCGTTGTCTTTCACCACCCTGACGGGGTGTGGATCAACGCCAAGGACTTGGATGTGTACGACCCACCTCGGCACGAAAGCCACGGTGGAATGGTTCCCTGAAAATGACGCGACACGCTGGCAAATCCGTTACCGCATTGAGGGTCAAGAGTATGCAGCAGAAAACATGGTGCTGACCGACGAAATCACTTCTTCGCCTTACCGTTGGATGTTGACCGGTTTGGAAACCAGCACAGTGTATTACTGGCAAGTGAGGTCGTATTGCGACGAAAACACCCAAAGCGATTGGTCGGAAGAGGCTTGGTTCACCACCCGCTGCTCCGACGGCTTCATCACCGTCGACAAGGCACATCCGTTCTTCGAGGACTTTGAAGGTGCCGACATGCCCGACTGTTGGGATCCGGTCAACCATTACGACTACAGCATGTCGCACCTCGACGACTGGTCGCACATCACGGGAACCAATTATTCTTGGGAGACCTACAACGCCTCGAAGTGCATCTCAAGCGACAGGAACCATTTCCATTTCAACAGCAATGGCGCTGCGGTTTTGGCTCCCGCGCTCCATATCGACGAAAACGCGACCTCGGCCACACTGAGCTTCTGGAGCAAGTGCGACTTCGAGAGCAGCGACGCCCGTGGAACGATGCACATCTTCGTCTCGGATAACATCAATGCCGACGACGGCTACGATTTCGACCTCGGCACCCTGTGGGAAAGCTTTGGACGCAAGTCGTTCTGGAGAAAGTATGTCATCAGCCTTGACGACTACATCGGTAAAACCATCAACATCCGTTTCGAATATGGCGTGACGCACAACTACAACAACTTCGACTGGCTGATTGACGACGTGAAGGTGGAAGTGTTCGACAACGTGTTTGGCGAAGGCTCCGACATCACCGAAGGCAGTTGGGAGGACCCATCGATGTGGAGAACAGGCAACAGCAAGGCGGGCGGAGGCTTGCCCACCATCAACGACAATGTGCTCATCAACGCCAAGGTCATGATCCCGGAAGGCTTCGTGGCTCAGGTCAACAAGATAGAGTTGAACATCGACACCGTTCAGGTCGATAGAAGCGGCATCAACAAATACGGAAGCCTTGTCATTGCCGATGGCGGACAGCTGAAGGTGAACAACCCCGTTGGTGCCACGATGCAGAAGGCCATAGCTGGCTACGGTCGCGGCAGCAGCAATTGGTTTCTCATCGCGCCGCCCGTCGTCGAAGCCTTGAAGCCTGAAAGCGACAGCATCGGCGGCATCATCGAAGGCACCTACGACCTCTACAGCTTCGACGGCAGCCAACAAGGAGAGGAATGGCGCAACTACAAGCAACACGAACAAACGTTCAAGCTCAAAAATGGGCTGGGATATTTGGTGGCCAATAGCGTCAACACCTCTGCGTCATTCACTGGCACCGTGTTGCCAAGCAACCAAGCCAAGGAAGTTGGTTTGGCTTTTGCGGAAACCACTTTTGGTGCGTGGAACTTGGTGGGCAATCCCTACACTTGCCAAGCCTACTTGAGTGGTGACCGTCCGTTCTACCGTTTGGAAGAAACTACCGATGGCTCCAAGATTGTGTTGGCAACGGACAATGTCGTCGCCCCGATGGAAGGCATCTTCGTGCAGGCCAATAATGGCGACGATGTGGTGATTTTCACCACGACGGCACCCACCGAGAACGCCAACGCCCTGAACTTCAGCCTGCGCAAAGTGGAGCAGGGAAGGGGAAGCATCTCTACGCCTATCGACCGCGCCCGAATCCGCTTCGGCGAAGGCGACAACCTTGGCAAACTCGCGCTCATGGCCTCGCCCGACAGGCTTTATATCCCGCAAAACGGAACGGATTATGCCGTTGTCTTCAGCCAGCCCGTGGGCGAGCTGCCGCTCAACTTCGAGGCCGCCGAGGACGGCACC
>CAMKAR010000003.1 GCA_946410535.1 uncultured Bacteroidales bacterium | reverse complement strand
AATAAAATCAACTAATTAAATTACAAACCTAACACAATTGCGTTATGAAGAAAAATTTGACTATTTCAAAGCTATTGATGCTTGTCGTCATGGCTGTCCTTCCCTTCAGCATGAATGCTCAGGAAGGCAAGAAGAAATCAAAACCTGCTGAGAAGTATTGGTACATCCAGCTTGACGGAGGTCTTTCCATCAACCATGGTGACTTGGCCAACTACAACGGCGGCATTTGGGATGATTTCAACCATTTCAAAGACATGGCTCTCCAGCCCAACTGGGATGCCCACTTCGGAGTCGGTTACCAATTTGGCAAGGTCATTGGCCTGAACCTCAAAGGCGGCTACGGTACCCTCGCAGGCCACAAACACGAACAAGCCTTGGTGTTCCTCAACAACAACGACGGCAGAGTGCTCTATGACCTTGGCCTCGACCAGTCGAACTACATTGAAGGTAGCTTGAACTTGACCTTCAACCTGTTCAACATGTTCAACTACAACCCGAGAAGAGTCATCAACCTGGTGCCTCACATCGGTATTGGCGGCCTCTACTACAAAGCTGGTGCCGTCAACCAAATCCTTGTGGACCAAAAGACCGAGACCGTCGGTGATCAACTTGCCGCTGGTGCCGAAAAGCGCGAGCTTTCCTTCAATGTGCCCGTCGGTATGGAGTTCACCTTCAACATCGCTCCCAAGTTTGACCTCTTCCTCGATTACACTTACACATTCACTGGTACCGATGCTCTCGACCAAGTGGCCAAGTCAAGCGAAGAAGGCCGTATCATCAACGACAAGGACATGTACAGCCAGCTGAACCTCGGTCTGCGCGTGAAGTTCAACAATCCTTGCGACATCGAGAAGATGGCCCGCAAGTCGAAGAAGATCACCTATCGCGTGAATCCTGACCCGCTGGTTGAAGGCGAAGACGGCAACGTTTGCTTCGATGTGATCGTCACCATCCCTGCCGAATACTTCGAGAAGCAAGCTGTCATGAACCTGCAGCCCTACCTGGCCTACAACGGTGGCCAAATCAACATCGACCCCATCACCTTCGTTGGTGAAAAGGTCAAGGGCGAAGGCGACTTCCGCGTCAACTACAAGGAAGGCGGCGAGTTCACCAAGCACTACTGCATGCCTTACCAAGAAGAAATGGCCAACAGCGAACTGAAGGGCGACCCGATGTTCTACGTCTACAACGGCACCATCTATCCCACTCAGGACGAAATCGTGAAGAACGAATACTTCACCACCGGTTCGACCGTGAAACTGGCTGACGGCGTTGTTGCCAAGCCCGAACCCAAGAAGTACGACACCATCTACGAAACCGTCGACAAGGAAGTGGCCGTGAAGAAGCTCACCTATTTCTTCAACAAGGATTCTTACGACATCAACGGCAGAAGAAAACTCAACAAGGATGCCGATGCCGCTTTCAACGACCTGCTGAAGGCTGGCGTGACCAAGTTCGAAGTCCGCGCCTGGGCATCACCCGAAGGTGAAGAAGGCCACAACAACGAACTGTCGAACAACCGTGCCAACGCTGCCGACAAGCAAATGAAGAAGGTTGCCAAGAAGACGGCTGTCGAAATCAGCGGCAAGGGCTACGGCCCCGACTGGAACACCTTCGTCGAACTGGTTCGCAACAGCAACCTGAAGGACAAGGACGCCATCGTCAACAATGTCAACAGCTCGAACAACAAGGAGCAAACCATCCGCGAGATGTGCGACATCTATCCTGAACTCGAAAAGGACATCCTGCCTCAACTCCGTCGTGCCGAAGTCTACACCATGGAGACGGTGCAAGAGCAAGTGATGAAAGTCGTTGAGAGAAAGTAATTGTTCCCTTAACCAACCAAAAAAAGCCGCTCACAATCGAGCGGCTTTTTTTGTGCCTTGGGGAGCGTCACAACGTCACCCGATGTAACCCCACCTCGTAAGGCTGGTCGATGGCCTCGATGATGCTTTGATAGTCGCTTTCGTTGGCCACAAAGTCGAGGCGGTTCGTGTCGATCATCAAGATACGCATGTTGTCCTGCTGTTGCCTCAGGAAGTCGAAATAGCCCTGCTGGATGTTCTCCAAATAACTGTCGCTGATTTCCAGCTCATAGCTCCTTCCACGCTTGCGAATGTTGGCCTGCAACCGTTCGACATCGGAATAGAGATACACCAACAGCTCGGGCTTGGGCATATCCGAAAAGATGATATTGAAGAAACGCGAAAACAACTGATACTCATCTTCTTGCAAGTTGTTGCGCGAGAAAATCAGCGACTTGGCCACGTAATAGTCAGAGATGATGAAGTCGTGGAAGAGGTCCAAAGCGCCAAGTTTGTCCTTCAGCTGCTGGTAGCGCAAGGCCAAAAAGGTCATCTCCAACTGGAACGAATACTTGTCGGGTTCCTTGTAGAACTTGGGCAAAAACGGGTTCTTGTCGGCCTCAAACTCTTCAAGGATGAGTTTCCCATTGAAGTCGTGGGCGATTTTGTTGGCGAGCGTGGTCTTGCCTGCTCCGATGGTTCCCTCTATAGCTATATAGTTGTATTTCATTTCATTACATTGTTATCAAGTTTTCTCACCTCACAGGCATCGAGGCAAAGGCCCAACAGTTCCGTCTGGGTTTGTCGCAAAACAGGATGCACCAAAAGCGGAGCCACGTCGCACATCGGCATCAGGGCGAATCGACGCAAATGCAGGCGCGGATGCGGCACAGTAAGGCGATTGGTGTGAATGACGCGACTGCCAAAGTAAAGGATGTCCAAATCGACAGTGCGCGACGAGTATCCCTTCACCTCGGGATTACGCACCCGCCCCAACTCCTTTTCGATCTGAAGCAAGGCATCCAACAACCCTTCGGGCGGCAACTCCGTTTCCAACACAATCACCTGGTTAAGGAACCATTCCTCGGCTTCGAACCCCCACGGCTCCGACTCGAAAGTCGCCGAAAGGTCACGGATTTGGCCACACCTATTATTAATTAATAGGCAAGCCTGCGCAAGAAGCGCCTCCTTGTCGCCCAAATTCGACCCAAAAAGCACATAAGCTGTTTCCATCTTCGAGATTTTCTGCAAAGGTAATTCTTTTCCTCAACAAAACAATTCGATATTTCAACAAATGTTGTACTTTTGCCATCGTAAACTTTTGAGTTCAATAATCTTAAATCCTTAAATATTAAATCAAACATCATCATGAAATTCTACAAAGTTGTCCTTGCCGCATTCATCGGCACATTGATTGCCTTGGTGATCAACTTCTTCATCAAGGTCGGCGTGGTTTCGTCCATGATTTCGAGCCTCTCGAAGACTGAGTCGGAAACCTCCACCACCCTGAAACCCAATTCGGTGCTTTACATGAAACTCGACTACGCCATTGCCGACCGCACGACCGACAACCCGTTTGGCGGCATCAATTTCCAGACGATGGAGTCGCAAGACATGACTGGCCTGAACGACATCCTGCGCAACATCGAGCAAGCCAAGACCGATGCCAACATCAAAGGCATCTACATGGAGCTGAGCAGCATACCCACTTCCACGGCCACCTTGCAAGAAATCCGCGACAAGCTCATCGAGTTCAAGGAGTCGGGCAAGTTCATCGTCACCTACGGCGAGAGCTATTCGCAAAGCGCCTATTACATGGCCTCCATCGCCGACAAGATTTTCCTGAATCCCGAAGGCGCGTTAGACCTGCATGGCATGGCTTCGCAGGTGATGTTCTACAAGCACCTGCTTGAAAAACTTGACGTTGAAATGCAGATTGTGCGCGGACCCAACAACCGCTTCAAGAGTGCCGTGGAGCCTTATTTCCTCGACAAGATGAGCGAGGCCAACCGCGAACAGATGGACAAGCTGTTAGGCAGCGTTTGGGGACAAATCCTCACTGGCATCAGCCAAAGCCGCAACATCAGCGTGGCACAACTCAACCAAATCGCCGACAACCTGGAAACCATTTTTGATGCCAACAAAGCTTTGGAATATGGCCTTGTCGACAATTTGTATTACAAAGACCAAGTGCTTGACGAGCTGAAAGGCCTCACTGGAAGCAACAAGAGCATCAACGCCATCAGCAATGCCAAGTATGCCAAAACCTACAAAGACAAGAGCCTGAGCAAGAACGAGGTGGCCGTCATCTACGCCTCTGGGCAAATCTTCGACGGCAAGGGCGACGAAACCACCAACATCTATTCAGAAAACCTCTCCAAAACCATCCGCAAGGCCCGCGAGGACGACAACGTGAAGGCCGTCGTGCTGCGCGTCAACTCACCTGGTGGCAGCGCCGTGGCTTCGGCCATCATCGGTCGCGAGCTTGATTTGACCAAGGAAGTGAAGCCCGTCATCGTCTCGATGGGCAACTATGCCGCTTCGGGCGGTTACTGGATTTCGGCCAAGGGCGACTACATCTTTGCCGATGCCACCACCCTCACCGGCTCCATCGGTGTGTTTGGTACCTTCCCCAACGCCCAAGGCTTCCTGAACGACAAGATCGGTTTGACCTTCGACGTGGCCAAGACCAACGAGAACGCCGACTTCGGCACGATCACCCAACCGCTCACCGAGTTCCAATACGGCAAGCTGCAAGAGAACGTGGTGAAGACCTACGACCAGTTCACCAAGCGTGTGGCCGAAGGCCGTGGCCTGCGCCAGACCTATGTCGACAGCATCGGCCAAGGTCGCGTGTGGTCGGGTGTAGACGCCATCGAGATCGGCCTTGTCGACCAACTCGGCGACATGGAAGACGCCATCGCTTACGCCGCTCAGAAGGCTGAGTTAGGCAGCGACTACAAAGTGACCGAATGGCCCAAGCAGAAAGACTTCGCCACTCGCTTGATGGAATCGCTGAGCGGCTCAGATGCCGACAAATTGGATGCGGCCATGCGCAGCAAGCTCGGTGCCTACTACGACTACGTGAAAGGCATTGAGAACCTGCAAAAGAACACGGGAATCCAGGCACGGATGCCGTTCGATATGGTCATTGAATAAGCACTGGCATTCCAACCATAAAAAATGCGGAGCGACATCGTCTCGTTCCGCATTTTTATTTGGTTTTTCCGTGAATCACAATCCCTCCACGACATAATCGCCCACCGTCATCGTGTCGCGGTCGAACTGAACACCTATCTTCACCACCTTGCGGCCTTCGGTTTCGTAGGGAAGCGCATAATTCCTGCCATTGATTTGATCGAGCGCTTCCTGTGCCGTTCCGTTCACCTTTAGTTCAAAAACGTAGGTAGCATCAGGCATTTGCAATACCACGTCGATGCGACCTTGGGCACACTTCACTTGCGTGCGGGCGTAGAAATTCAACATGTTGAAGATGAGCCAAAAGGTGTATTCATAGAAACCTTCATAGTTCGACACGCTCTCCAATTTCTTCTTGAATCCTTCGACATACGGTATGCTCGCGAGGAATGATTTCAGCTCGGCCATGGCGTTGTCTACGTCACCCTTTTTCATGAAACGCCAAAACTTGATGGCAAAACCGTCGCGCACCATGCCACTGTCAAGGCCAATGTATGTGGGGACCAAACCGTAAACGAACCCCGTCAGGACCTCTTTGTTGGGTATGGAAAGGATGTACGAGTCAGCCTCCCTATCATAATCCTTGATGGTGACGTAGCCGCTCTGATATAGCAAAGGCAATGCGGTAGTCATGGCTTCAGTGGGACAGTCAAACGACGTGGCAGAAGCCTCTATGCTTTCCATGGTAGTGATGTCGGTCCTGAATTGTTGCATCTGCCTGATCAGAAATGTCGGCGTTCCACTCTCAAACCAGTAGTTGGCTATCTTCCTTTGGTTGAAGCACTTGAGCAGACTAAAAGGATTGTAGATGTCGGGCGACTTGCCCGCAAACCGGTAGCCATCGTATTGCAGTTTCAGCTTGGCACGCATCTCATCGGGGGTACATTCGTATTCCTCGGCAAGTATGGCAATGTCGGGGGCCATGTCATTGGCAAACTCATCCTCCGTGATGCCACAGATGGCGGCGTATTTGTCGTCCATCGAGATGTTGGTCAGGTTGTTGATGGTGGAGAAAATGCTGAGTTGGCTGAATTTGGTGATGCCCGTGACAAAACAGAAGCGTATCTTGGCTTCGTTAGCCTTCAAAGGCTGGTAGAACTCCTGCATGACACGGCGGAAATCGGCAAGACGATAGTCCTCGTGCAGGACTTCAAGCAGGGGCGCGTCATACTCGTCAATGAGAACAACAACTTGCTTGCCAGTCTTTTCGTATGCACGGCGTATCAACCCTCTAAGGACGGAGCCGGGATATTTCTCATCATCGTCACGACCATAAACCGCTGTTTCGGGCTTAAGCAGCAACAGCAAAGCATCACGCAAATCGCTTGCCGACTCACAGCCTTTGGCCTCGCTTAAATCAATATGAATGACAGGATAACTCTCCCACTCCTTCTCCAACTCCATGATTTTCAACCCCTCAAACAGTTCTTTCTGCCCTTTGAAGTAGGAATCCAAAGTGGTGGTAAGCAGACTCTTACCAAACCTGCGAGGACGGCTGAGGAAGACAAATGGGCTTTCCTTGGTCATCTTCCAAACCAAGTCGGTCTTGTCAATGTAAAGGTAGTTCTCTTCCCTTATCCTTCCAAAAGTCTGAATTCCAACGGGGTATCTTCTGTTTGCTGGTTCCATCGTCCTGCCATTTTTGCTTTTACGTTGCAAACTTACGAAAAAAACACCAAATAGCAGCTTGACATCTATGATTTGTATATCAAATCCAGTTCAGCCTTCGTGAACGCCTTGAAGCGAGCCTTCCAGTAGTCCGATTTCTCGCGGTCGAACTGCTGGCGGTCGATTTCCGACTCCTTCCCAGCTTGGTGGAGGATGGTGTTGTTGCCGTCGCCCATGTGCTCAGCCCAGGTAAGTTCGGCGAAGGGCGAGTCTTGGCGTTGCCCGATGTGGTGCAGCTCATAAGGGTCGCCGTTCACATCGCGGGGCGGGAAGCCTTCGCCGATGAGGTCGGCGTTGTTGTAGTCCTTCCAGCGGTCGTAGTCGGCGAGGCGGTTTTTGAGCCAAGTGTTGCGCCGCACGCTGAAGTCGGCCCAATCAATGTCGGAGCGTATCAATGCCCAGCGGTTGCCGATGCGGGCGGCTTTCAGTCCGGCTTTGATATAAATATTGGCCTCCTCCATCGACGCGATGGCGTTGACGATTTCGTCGGGCCAGTGGGTAAGGTGATTTAGGCGTTGCTTTTCGATTGATTTCATCATTGTATATCTGTTATTCGTTTCGGTCAAAAACCGTCTATTCGCTGCGGAATGTGCCATTTTTTTCCACTTTCCGCAGGAAATAGACCAGTTTTACGGTTCCGATTCTTATCCCACCACCTGCCGGAAGCCCGTCCAGAAGAGGACCTTTTTGCCGCAAATCTTTCCGTCCCATCAAAGCAATTGCGTCAGGTCATAATACATGGGGACGGTTTCTTTCCCAGTCTCTGAAGCCTCGCTGGGCTTCAAAAACTTGAAACCGTTCTTTTGATAGAATGGCACCGCTTCTCTTAGGGCATCGACTGTAATGAAGGCACAGCCCGTCCGATTGTTCGCAATAAACGTATCCTTAACGAAGTTGATGATAAGCCGTCCCAAATGTTCGTTTTGGTGTGTTACATTCACACCAAGTCGCCCTATCTTCACGGCAGGGTAATCGCTTCGATGCTTGCTATGAGGGAACTCTTTCTTGATTTTTCGCCATGTGGCTTTGTCACTTTCGTTGATGGAAATCCTATCGTTAGAAACAGAGAAAAACGCTAATAATTCCGTTTCATCTTCCAGCAAATAGGTTACTGCAAGTAGATGATCGGCGTATGCTTTAGCATCGTTCACCAAGAAGTCATTCAAGTCTTCGTTGCCGCAATCGAATGGCTTCAAAACGCACTCGTGGGTCAGTCTGACGATTCTGCGCTGACTGCTCATGGCTTCTATTTTTTTAAAAAGCAAAAGTGAGCATGGCACGAATGATGTCGGCATCTGCCTTTATCCGTCTTTTTTCCGCTTCCGACGCCTTTTCTTTTTTTTCCATTTCCGCTATAAAGGCGACTGCATCATTACCCTCCAACACAGGTGTAGCTTCAATAGGTCTTGCCATTTCTTCTCTCCTTTTCGTTGTTATTTTCCTTGCAAAAGTACAAAATTTCTGCCAAACGGCAAGCTCTCAGCACTTTTTTAGAGCAAAAGACGGTTTGATTTCACCCCACCACTTGCCGGAAGCCTGTCCAGAATAAGACTTTCTTTCCGCATTTCGGGCAACGGACGGTGGTAAATGGCAGCAGTCTCGGCGGTGGGCATGGATCCACCATCGCACCCGCAGGCAGGAGGTGCAATGTCACTGTGACTTGGCAGCGGGGGCAGGGTTTTGTGATTGTGGAACCGTTCGTCATCCTAATGCCTCAATGGTGAAATAATCCTTCCTACAGCCCGCTTTCTTGTAGTCGAAGCCATAGATGCGCATGTACATTTCCTGTATCTCCGCCGCTCCATTATAAAACGGGTCGGAGACTTGCATTTTTGTCGTCACAGTGACTACCATGTCCGGCGTCAGCACTTGGCCGTTGACGCGAATGATGCGTTTGGGGGTGATATGAAATACTTGCATGATAAACCTCTATTTTTATTGTTTTAATTGGTAAAAAGCATTTGCTCCTATCAAATAAGTATAGTTCTTAATACGTTATTCAGTTGTACTATTTTCATCTGAGCTTCTCATTTCATTTTCAACCCTCGCTTCCTCATTCTTTTCATGTAATTTCTTGAGAATTTTATCTTTTAGCAGTTTATCTTCCTGGTCTTTCAGTTGCTTCATCTCATGTTTCTTCTTTTCAAATGCATCAAACAAATCTTGCGGCTCAAAATAGATAGGTTCTGAAGTCAATGAAGCTTTTGACAGCAACATATCCAAAATGGAATTCTTTATTTCCCTTCCCGAAAAACCATCTATCATTTCACTAGCTTGTTCAATATCGTCATCTGTAATTCCTTTCGACAAAGGCAATCTACTAGGAAGCATTTTTTTAATTATTGCAGCCCTCGCTTCTTTATTTGGCAATTCAAATCTAATATGTTTCAGAATCCGTGACTCAAAAGCCCTATCGAAATTTGTGACCAAATTAGTAGCGAAAAGAACCACTCCCGAAAACTGTTCAAGTTGAATCAGCATTTGACTTCTGAGTGAATTTAGTGCTTGTTCGGCTCCTTGGGTCACATTTTGGATACGCTTACCCAAAAAAGAATCTGCTTCATCAAAAAAAAGTACCGAGTCCGTTTTCTCGCCAACTTCAAATGCTTTTTGTAGGTTCTTCGGAGCTTCCCCGACATATTTGGATTCTATTTCAGAATAATTCAGAAGCAAAATTTTCTTGCCTAAATGATTTGCAACAGCATGAGCGCACATCGTTTTTCCTGTTCCTGGCTCACCATAAAAATTCAAGACACTTCTCGGAATTGGATCCACTTCACCAAAGCCCCATTGCTTATAGATTAGTTCTTTGCACTCTATTACTTTCAATGCGCTATACAAATCCTCACGCAAAGATTCTGGCAATATTATCTGGCCAAAATTATATCTTGGAATAACAGGAACAAATTCCATTGCCTCCTCTGTTTTCTTTGTTTCCATCTTTTCTTTAGGTTTTACATCCAATTTAATTAATAGTGAATGCTTCTTCATACATATATTAATGTCATCCCTTCCTTTTAAATAATCCTGAAACAAAGACACGAAAGGGTAGCTCCCTTCCAACGAAAGGGAAGCATTGTGTTCCAACCAATACGGTTCTGCTTTTTTTTGATGCAATTCTAAAATGCAGGCAACCTTGATTTGCCAATCAGTTTTTCTTTTCAATGTGTCAATAATAAAACGATTTATGTCCGTTTCCAATTGATTCACATATACAATCTCTGTTGGCTCAACGGAAGTTGTAGAAATTGCTATTTTTACCATTACAGATAGATTTCTTGTCCAACATAGAGTTCATCTGACACGCCTTCGTCCGAAGTAAATGTCAGATCCTTTATTTTACAGTCATCTTCTGCAAAAATCCCAACATCTACTCTTTTGGTGCTTTTGTCATTTATTATCGCTTTTACCGCTTCGGTGAATTCTTTTTTTATGGCCTCCCTTAGCCTTCTTTCATTAATTTTCCTGTGAATGACTATTCCTCCAGCAACAGCGGCTGCAAGTATAGCTGCACCTCCTAGAATTATTTTCAGCCAATCCATATCGTTATGAAATCGCGATTGGGCATACCCTGAAAAAGTATGCCCAAATTATCAACTTAATATGACAAGTTTTTCATTTCCCAATATTTCAATGATCTTTTCGTCAAAACCATCGGCATAAACTATCTTCATAGGATTTAGTTCATCCTTTTCTTCATTGTAAACGCCAAGTATTAATACCTTTGGTTTGCTTGTCCTCAAGTGTAATGTACCTGCAAGTTTTGCTGCGTCTGGCAAAGCCAAAAATGGAATCTGTTTGCCTTTCACCATGTTTAACGTCTTGAAATAGGCAACCACGTCCTCCAATTTCAAACTACCATCTACGGTTTCCTCCAATAGAGGCAATTTCTTTTTACTCAACGAATAAGCAATGGTTCCAACTGCTAAAATGCCTAAGCCAATGGCAACTCCAACTATTGTTTTCATAGCATTTCATTAGTTTAAAACCACTAGTTGTTCATTGCCCAAAATATCTTGAGTTTCTTCATCAATCTCATCGGCAGCCAAATACCTTGCATTTTCAATTTCATCGGTTTCTTCATTATAGGTAGCCTCAAAAATCCCAACATTCTTTACAGGAGCATTTTTTATCATTTCCTTCAATTGCTCGGTGTTAGCAATAAAGGGAATGTCTTTACCCTGAACAAGTTTAAGTGTTTTGAAGTAATTGACTATTTCCTTGACAAAACTGATTATGCCTTGAATTATCTTTTGAACGAAACTCTTTAATGCGGTGAAGAAATTCCTCAGAGCATCCATTATGATATTAACAAACTTTCCCATTGCTTAATCAATTTAAGATTACTAAATCCAAATCTCCGAATAATTCTTTGGTATCGTCGGCCAAACTATTAGCCTCAATCACCACATAATGATTATCACCTTCTGCTATCAGCTCCTTGTCCTTGACATAAGCCAAAAACACGAAAACAGCTTCTTCTTTTGGTTTTCTAAACGCAGCAACACCATTACTGCCACCAACCATGTGTTTCTTGGAAAATTCAACAAGGTCACTTACCGTAAGAGCATCTACTGTCTCAAAAGAAACATCAAGCTTTGCAGCATCTATAAAAACCTGCGCATTTTCCTTAATCTGGTCAACCAGACCTCCTTCGCCAAGAATCTTGTCTCTGGTACCCTCCCATATTTGGCGAATTAAGGGAAGGGCTTTTTCAGCAAACCACTTTTTCAGTTCATTTAGATTAAAATCTTTTAAGTCCATTTTTGCCATTATTTAAAACATTGCCTACTCTATAAGGTTTTTCGGCTTCCCCTATCGTTCTTGCAAGCGTACACAAAGAGCGTAGCCCGACTTTTATATTCCGCAAGAAAGGCTCTGGTAAACCGTATAGAAGAATCAATAAAAGCAGTCCACGCCCATATAGGGCGGAACGCTTGAACGATTGCTCTTCTATTGTTGAATTTTACCAGAATTCTTCTTGTCAGAGCAAAACGTCTTTCAACGTTCTCAATGTCTGCCGCCAAAGCGACGGTGCAAATATACAAATTTTTCATATACCCACACTTACAAGACATTTTTTTTGCGGACTGCTTTTCTCGCCTCGTTATTCCCCTTACGAGCCTTTCAAGTTCTTGGCGTAATAATGCTTGAAAATCGGTCTGCTAATCTTGCTATAGAGGATAAAATAGATTATCACCCCGAAGATGGTGCCGATGATTTTTATGATGATGACGTTGTCCAAGAAAATGAACAAGGGAATCAGCACAACAAGGGCTGGCAAGGCCGCCAAAACCATGGCAACCTTGTCGGCTGGGCCGGCCTTGGTCTTCAGGTAGGCCTGGCGCCGCTGCTCGACAGAATAATTTCCACTCATCGCATCATGGCTTTAAACAAGGTTTCGAGATTCTCCACCAACTTGTCGTCGAAAGTCATATACCTGCCCAAGACCAAAGTCCCAACCACTTCGTCATTAATGGAAAGACGATGGCCCAAGTATGACGTGTCGGTTCCGCTTCCCATTACCCAATTCCCCAAGCTGATCTCGTTCAAGTCGGCCAACGCCACCTTGCCCTGGTTTCTTGCCGAAAACAGCATTGCCATACTGCGGAACAGTTTCTTTATCGCCATGCAGCGGTAATACACGTTGCGGTCGGTCACGAGGAGACCCGTGACTCTTCCCAACATTACCATTTTCACATCCACCATGAACAAAGGTTTCTCGCCTTGTTCGAGGCTCACATACTTCGCGTGCTGCTGAAGCTTTTCGCCCGTGATTTGGTCGGCCCGTAACAAGAGCGGGCTGATGACCTGAGTCCGCTTCATCACTTCAAAAGCGTTTTCGATTTTTTGTCTGTTATCCATTGTTTTGTTATTTTGATGATTCCTCAGCGTATGAGATTAGAGTTCAAGTCCGACAACGACCGCCCCCTATACACCAACTCGATCTCGTATCTTGACGTATTGTCGAATTCTATCAGGTTCACAAGGGCGTAGTAGCCCGTCCCTATCTCGTAGGTCACAAGATAACCCGTATAGGTATCGCCTATTAGTTCCGCGTCAAAATTCCAATCAATGACTTTCACATCGCTCGTGGACCAGCCCTTATCGGTTGCCCCACAAAGTTTTAGCACATCACGTTTGACTTCCTGGCTTTCCATCAAGCCCGAATCCAACAATCCACAACCTGTTATCGCAATCGTGACAAGCACAAACAACATGATTCTAAAGGTGCTGAGAAGACCGTGTTCAACTTTCGTCGTCATAAACCAAAAATTTATTGTTATTTGACGCAAAAGTACAGAGAAATCAACGCCGCCCTTTTCTGGAAGAGAAAAGCATGGTTAAACCGTTGAAAATAAATGCTTTTAAATCGTAAAGATTCGTAAATCAACTTCAAAAACCAAACAAATCGCGGTAATACTTGCCTGCTGGCGATGGAGCTTCGAGCAGTTTGGCGACCTTTTTCATGTTGGTGTTTTTGGCCATGTTGTCGTCGGCAAACAAGCCCTCCAACTCGTTCCACGACAGCCCTGCCTCATACAAGCCCCGGTAAAGCAACTGCCCAGCCTTGCCCCGCGCCGCCTTCAGCCGCTTGCCCTGCCTGCAAATATAATTCCTGCTCAGCAAACCCTCCAACAATTCCACCAAGTCACGCTCGCCCTTGGCCGTGGGAATGGCAATGCGATGCTCATGGAAAACACTGTAAACCAAACTATTCAATTCCGACTTCGACATCTGCGACGAAAGATAATCGGACGGACGGAGCGACATGCCCCGCACGAGGTTGCCGCGACGGAGATGCTGCCGTTTCCCATCATGTTCGAGTGCCACCTTTTCACCTGCATCGGCGCTGAAACGGACCAACAGGGCCTCCCCTTTTTCCGCGATAGAAGCCAAACACGGACTTTCGGCCACCTCGGGCAGCAATCTGTCGGCATCTTCTATCCGCACCAATGCGAGAAGGCGTTTTAACTTCTTATCAGTTAAAGCTTTAAGAAAATCCCTAAGTTTGTCGTTGAATTGGTTTAGGAAAAGCACCACCATATCCACATCATCGACCGAAGCCGTTTTTCCCAAGTCGAACCACGAAAGTTCCCTCAACGGGCCACCCACATCGATGGCTCTTGTTTCAACGAAGCCCAAAAGCACTGACGAAGCGCAACAGCCATCAGAAACGTATGGCTTAATCTCTGATTCAAAAACAGTTACAATGTCATCCAAGCCCGATTCATCTTGCAATTTTCCGACGAGATGCCGCATCAATGCCTTGTCCCAGATGTTGGGATTGGCGGCTTCAACCATTTCCGCCGAAAGCTCCACGGCAGGAGCAAAATGGCGGAAACGTGCCTTCTGCAAGGCGTTAAGCATCAGTCGGGCAGCTTCCGCCTCATCTTTTTCAGGACAAAACGCCACACGAAAGTCGGCGAACAACGCTTCCGGCTTCTTCTTAGGCTCCACCTTATACAGATAGCGGTTGATGGTCAAAGTCTCGGAACGGAAATCGTCAAAATGGGACAAGCCAGCTATCTTTCCTGCGGCTATCTTCTTGTCCAACAGGGTTTTCAAGGCCGGATTCCATACCATAAGCACCTCGGGCTGCACTGCCTCCAACAACTCCAAAAATGCCGTCCAGTCCTCAGCGCGATAGTTCAGTCCTTCTTCTTCATATTCAGGTACTTGTGGCGAAGGACAGAAATATTGAAGATAGTTGGCAAAAGCCACTTGCTCCCAAAACGCCGTTTTTTCGGCTTCGGTGCAATCGTCGGTCTTGCCCAACATCAATTTCGTGAAATAGGAATAGGTCGGATAGCGGTCGTATTCCTCCAAAAACGCATCGATTTCGATTTGGTTGCTTTGCGAAAGGCGCAAGTCATGGTGATCGCCATAAGCAGGGCAAATCTTGTCGTAAGTTGCACAATTTCTTCCAATTACACAATCCTCATAATACGGGCAATGTCTTAGGATACAATGATGCTTCGCGCCCATGACGAGCGTTCTGTAGCCCTTGAAACCCTCGTGGTAATGCAGCCCTATGCGCGGTTGGAAGAACATCATGCTTCAAATTTCGAGGCAAAAATAAGCATTTCTTGGAATCCTCACTTTCGACGAGAAAATGATTCCATGATTTGAGCCTAAAGCAAGGGTGTCATGTAAAGCGGCAGATAAGTGACTCCGTTTTCCTGCTTAAAGTCGGCAGGGTGAAGCACAATGGGCGACGTGATGTTTTCGGCATACAAGCCCATAAACTTGGAAAGCGACGACAGGGTATAGTTCTTGCCACTTTTCACCTCGATTGGGATGATATTGTGACGGCTCGTCACCTTGCTTTTCAGCAACAAAAAGTCGATTTCCATTCGTTCCTCCTTCTTTTCCGACGACTTGCCAAAAAAATAGAGATGGTGTCCGGCTGCCGCCAGCATTTGCGCTACGACATTCTCCACCATCATGCCTAAATCCGCCTCCAATTTCCCAAAAAGCAACTTCTGATATATCTCTGACGAAACGACGCCCCGCTCGTCGAAAGCTTGACTGATGAGAAGCCCAGTGTCATTCAGGTAGCATTTGAGCGTGGTTCGGCTCTCGTTGATTCTCAGCCCGACATTCGGCTCGGTCGAATTGTAGCAGATATTGGCGACATGTGCATCTTTCAGCCAAAAGAATGCATCGTCCCAATCGCGGTAACGCGCCCCTGGCTTCAAGGCGGAAAGACGGAACTTCCTTTCATGCTTCGACAGCTGCGAGGGGATTTGGTCGAAAATGCTAACCACCTTATCCGCTTGATCGCCAGCATAGCTGAAGATGTCGTTCCGATAAATACCCAAAATGTCGCGCTTGACGGCATCGACCTCAGCAAAATCTCTGGTTTCCACATATTTGAGAACCGATTGCGGCATTCCACCGACAATCATATACAGTCGAAACGCATCCATCAATTGACGATGAAAAGCCTGTCCCACAGGCTTTTTTTGCTCGAACATTTGCCGGACAAGATCCATCAGCATCTCGTTTCCCGTGGCCCAAAGGAACTCCTCAAAATCCATTGGATACATGTGAAGCGTCCGCTCCTCGGAAGGAATCACAATACCTTGCATGTTTTTCTTGATGCTCATGAGCGAACCCGTTTCGATATAGTCAAAACGGCCATCCGCCACCAAAAACTTGATAGCCGCCCTTGCCCTCGGACAAAGTTGCACTTCATCAAAGATAATCAGTGACTTACGGGGGTACAATTTGACTTTATATCGTTGGCTCAAATATAAAAACAAGGTATCGAGGTCTTCCAAATACAAGTCAAACCACTCCCTAACAGTTTGCGGAGCTTTGCTGAAATCAATGACGAGGTAAGAGTCGTATTCCCGCTTCCCGAACTCCTCCACAATATAACTCTTGCCGATGCGCCGAGCCCCTTCGATGAGCAAGGCCACTTCTCCTTTCCTATTTTGTTTCCAACCAAGGAGTTGATCATATATTTTCCGTTTCATCATCATAGTATTTACACATTTTCGAGATTTTTTACATGGCAAATATACACATTTTTGAGATTTTTCAACCTATTAAATTACACATTTTTGAGATTTTTATTTTTATACCAGCAAAATCACATCTTACAAATAATCTTACACCTTTTGTAATAACAGTCACGATAACCTGCTGCTAAGTGGTTAAAAAAATGACTTAGCAGCAAGTTATCGAACATTTTTTGCGGATAACTTGCTGTTAAGTCGAAAATATTTGGACTTAGCAGCAGATAATCGGTAATAATTTTCGAAAATCACTTCTCGTACTCCGCCATCACTTCCTCGCGCTCCATTTGCTTCTCGCCCCAGTCGTCCATCAACTTTTGCAGTTCCTCTTTCTTTTGGCCATACGCCCAATACCAGTCGTTGTCCACCTTGATTTCAGGATGCTGCTCGGGGTTGGCCATGATGGCGTCTTGCTCGGCAAGCTCGGCTTCAAGTTTGCCAATGGCCCCCTCCAAACGTTGGATTTCCTTGTCGACCTTGCGGAGTTTGGCGTCAATCTGTTTCTTGCGCTCGTAGTTGAGTTTGTTTTGCGAAACAGGCTCTGCAACCGTTTTTTGGGGCTGTTGCTTGGCTGCTATCTCCAACTCTTTCAAGTGATTGAGATTCTTCTGTTCCAAAAAATCGTAAATATCGCCGATGTATTCCTTGATGTTCGGCTTGCGGAACTCGTAGACTTTGTTGGTCAGGCCTTGCAGGAAGTCGCGGTCGTGGGAGACGATGATTAATGTGCCGTCATATTGGATCAGGGCGTTTTTCAGGATGTCCTTCGAAAGCATGTCCAAATGGTTGGTCGGCTCGTCAAGAACCAACAAATTGGTCGGGAAAAGCAACATTTTGGCCAACGAGAGACGGGCTTTCTCGCCGCCCGAAAGCACCTTCACCTTCTTGTCGATGTCGTCGCCACGAAACAGGAACGCACCGAGCAAGGCCTTCACCTTCAAGCGCATATCGCCAACGGCCACGTCGTCCAAGGTCTCGAAAACGGTCTTGTTCATGTCGAGCATGTCCTGCTGGTTTTGCGCGTAATAGCCAATCTTCACCTCGTGGCCAAGTTTCACCTCGCCTTCGTGATCGAGCACGCCACAGATGATTTTCGACAGCGTGGATTTGCCCTCGCCGTTGCGCCCCACGAAGGCGATCTTCTCCCCTCTCGGAATCAGTAGATTAATGTCTTTGAGAATCACCTTGTCGCCGTAGGATTTGCCGACGTGGTTGAGTTCAAGCGTCACTTTGCCGCTGTGTGGCGCGGGCGGGAACTTGAAGTGGATGGCCGTCGAGTCGATGTCGTCGACCACGATTTCATCCATCTTTTCGAGCAATTTCACGCGGCTTTGCACCTGCTTGGCCTTGGTCGCCTTGTAGCGGAACCGCTCGATAAACGCCTCGATGTTCTTGATTTCGCGTTGCTGGTTCTCGTAGGCCGAGCGTTGCATGTCGACGCGCTCCTCGCGCAAGCTGACATACTCCGAATAAGGCACCTTGTAGTCATAAATCTTCCCGTTCGAGATTTCCACCGTACGGACGGTGATGTTGTCGAGGAAAGCGCGGTCGTGCGACACCATCAGGATGGCACCATAATATGCCTTCAGGAAGCCTTCGAGCCATTGGATGGACTCGATATCCAAGTGGTTGGTAGGCTCGTCGAGAAGCAGGAGATTGGGCTTTTTCAGCAGGATTTTGGCCAACTCCACGCGCATCTGCCAGCCGTTGCTGAACTCGCGCATGGGCCGTAGCATGTCGTCGTGGCTGAAG
Organism: uncultured Bacteroidales bacterium; assembly: GCA_946410535.1. The sequence continues at coordinate 7,228 of CAMKAR010000003.1, read as the reverse complement.
CCCAAGCCCACCAATATCCTTTCAGCCTCGCCTTCAATGCTGTTGCCGCCGAGCAAGGTCAAACGGTCGTTCAGGTTGTTCATCCTGACGATAAGCTTCTCATATTGCGGGCTTTCGTAGTCGGTGCGCTCAGCCAATTCCTGTTGCATCCGTTCCAAATCCTTCTCCAACTTGTGATATTCATCGAAGGCGGTCAAGGCTTCATCCAAAACCGTTTTCTCGCTGTTCACGTTCTTTTCCTGCGGGAGATAGCCGATGGTAACACCCTGAGGGATAATCACATCGCCTTTCGAGGGTTGTTCGATGCCGCAAATCAGTTTGAGCAAGGTGGTCTTGCCCGCGCCGTTCTTGCCGACCAAGCCGATGCGGTCTTTCTCGCGAATCAAAAATGAAATGTCGGTGAAGAGGTCTTCGCCGGTGAAGTGCATGCTGAGGTTTTGGATGGAAATCATGGGTTGCTAATTTTGGCGGCAAAGGTACAGTTTTTCGCCCGATTGCGCAAAAATCACTCCCCGCAAACCACAAACTGGTTCACCGCCACACCGTTTACGGTTTCGATGCGAAGCCAATACAAGCCATCCTGCAATCCCGAAAGCTGAAGCTGATGCACATCGTCTTGGCATGTTTCTTCCTTCATCTTCTGCCCTTTGGCATTGAAGACCTCCAACCGCCGCATCCCTTCGGCCTCCACCGTTAGCCAACCTCGGGAGGGATTGGGATAGAGCTTGACACTTACGGTTTCTCGCTCTTCCGTCGCAGTGACATCAATCACGACATAGTTCTGCGACGGGTCGTCGAAGGCGGTGGCATAGTCCGACTCACAGGTCTCGCCGTTGTCCGATAAGTAGAAGGCGGTCAGGCGGTAATAGACATAGTCGTTCATCACTTCTGAGAGGTTGTCGCGGTACTCGTAATACAGCTGCCCGTCAACGGCAGGCACAGATGCAATCTGCTGATAATCCACATTGTCGGGCGAGCGGTAGAGATTATAATGCTGCAAGGTATAGCCATCGCGACCGAGGGCCATCCACTGTCCCCTCTGGTTGGAGAAGAAAGCCCTGAGCATCCAGGTGTAGTTCATGTTGAAGGTGTGCATGTCGGTCCAGGTCTCGCCGTCGAGCGACACCCATCGACCGTTGGCATTGCCCATGTCTTGGCAAGCGGCAGCTGGGCGTGATAAGCCTTGCTGTCCCACCACAATCCAAATCGGCTCGCCTTCGGAGATGACATAGGCAGGCGTGATGGCTTCCTCGTGCCAGGCATTCGTTCCCGCAAGGGTCATGCTTTGCGAACGGACGACTGTGCGCGGTGCAGTGTCGCCTCCCACATAAACCCAAAGCTGATAGGTGCCGGCACCCACATCGTAGAGCGAGACCTTCTTCAAGGCGCTGCCTGCATAATGAGCCAAAGTGTCGGCATCGAAGCGAATGGCCCAGAAGATGCGAGGCTCGTCGCCGCCGCCCAACGAGCGTTTGAAAGTGCCATTGTCGTAACCAAGCCATTGGTTGATGGGTTCGGGACGCTCGCCCCACGACACCAAGGCATCGAAATCGTCGCCACCGTCGTCATACATCACTGCGTCAAGCTTTGCGGGCGGGTCGCAATAGGCAGGAAATACAGCCGTAGTGCATTGCGTGCACGACATGGAATGGTAGGTGCCGTCGAGGTCGCCGCCATACACTAACCGCAAGCAATACTCCACTTCACCATGCAACTCCACAGTCCCGTCCAAATAGGTATTCCCCTCCACAAAACCGAGGTATTCGCCTTCGCGGAACAACATGGCTCCCAAGAAGTTGCCTTCGGGATAACCCCACGAAAGCTGCAAGACCTCATTATGCAATGCCCATGACAGGCCACTCGGGCTACCTGCGAAATTGGAACACGGGCGATACACCCACTGGCAGACGCGCCACTCGCCAGCTCCCGAAAGATACATAGGCCGCACCTTGGTCACGCAAGTGTCGCCCTCCGTTAGCTGAGCGACATCGAGTTGGACTCTATCGTTTATGGTCGTGCCCGCATCGACTCCATTCAATTGGATTTCAAAATATTGCAAATCACGGCCTTTCGCCTCTTCGAGCCACCACATCGCCCAGCCCGTCGAAGAGACATAAAGGCTGTCGATGCCCGAAATAGCCTCCATCAATTCAATGTCAATCTGTGTCGGCATCATCACGGAAAGCGCGGAGTCGGACACATAGTCCACAAAGCCGTCGAGATGCAACCTCAGGTCGTAAGCGTCACGATAGACGTTGGGCATCACAAGGTGTCCGTTGGCATCCAATTGGGCTTGGTAGTCGTGGCCTTGCCCGTCGTGCGAAGTCAGCGTCACCGTGGCTCCTGCCGGCACAATGCCGACATTAGTGGTCGCTCCGACTTCAAGCGTCGTGGTCATGTCCTTGTCGAGATAGGCCGACCAAATGGTGTCGGAACTGCCACGGTTGCCTTCGTAATAGCGACTCACGCCCCAGCGGTACTTACCCCAAGGCAGGCTGTTCCAGTTCATCTCCATAAAGACGGTATCCGTGAGATGCGAGGCCAGCAGCACGGGTGTTTCCTCGAAACGGCTACGGAAAAGGTCATAATGGCGGAACGAGCGGTCGCATTTGGCGCTGTCGGCCCGATAGAACCGGATGCAGTCCACATAGAAGCAGTCGTCGCCAACTTCGGTGGAAGCGTCCTTGACATAATCCCAGCGAAACACATGCTCGCCCACGGTGATGTCGAACTCATGCTCGGCCCAGTCCTCCTCTCCCGAACACTCCATTTTTTTCACGCCATCGAGATAGAAACGTCCCATGTCCCACGAACTCTCCGATGAAATCTTGCTGTAAAAACTCATCTTGCCTTCCAAGGGGACATAGACCGAGACTTCAATCTGCGACACGCCACCGCCTTCGCCTTCGCATGTCGATTTCATGCAATAGCCGCCCTCATAGGCATGGGGCGAGTCGATGGCCCAAGGATGCTCGCTGATTGTGTTGTTCCAGGCAAAACGGCTGAAATCGCCCGTCTCGAAGTCCTCGTAAAGCAAAGGATCGTGCATCGACCAGCTGACGCGCACCAAGTCGTTGGTAAACTGACGGGCTGCCACATAACGCACTGGTTCATACACCTCATGCAACACAAAACCGACATTAATCAGCAAAGAGTCTTCAAAGATGAGCAACGAATCGGGCCAGAACGAGGTCTCGTAACCCTCAGCCGAGGCCCAAATGCAATAGGAACCTGCAGCTATACTATCGTAAAACAGGCCCAAAGTATCGGTAAAGAACTGACAGACAATGGTATCGTTTGTATCGGTAATGCCAGAGAAAGTCACAGCGGCACCTTCGATGGGCGTAAATTCATCCTGATCGGTGACGCTACCGCTGATGGCCACCTGCGCCCAAGCGCAATGATGAGCCAATGCAAAGGCCATAACCGCGAGAATAACAACGAACTTCCTCATAACCAACCCTTTCATAGTTTCACCATCTTGACTGTCATCGACGAGATTTCGTCTTTCATCTGAATGAAATAGACACCGGCCCGCAACGCACCCACTGCGACAGAAATCTCACCAAAAAAGTCAGTACTCATCGCCGTTTCGGGAAGCATCGTCACACCTAATTCATTCATTATATTGACTTTATATTCCTTATTTCCTTGCAATCCGCCTATGGTGATTGTCTCTTTGGCAGGATTGGGATAAACGCTCAATGTCGATGCTATCAAACAGCCGTTCTGTTGACGCATTGCCACCTTACCGTCTTGGTTGACAAAGAGATGCAAACCGTTCACCGAAGGCTCCGTAGCCGTCAAGGCAATCTCTTCGCACATTCCCCGTCCATAGCGAGGCAAGTCGGCCATCACCTGATAAGTGCCCAAAGGCAGGTTTCGGAAACTGAAACCACCGTTGGGGTCGGTCAAGGCGAAGCCCAAAATGCGTTGCTTGCCCGCATTGAGCAAAAGGATGCCCACATTCGACAGGCCGTCGGTGCAGTAAGTCTCGTCGCTGCCTTCGCGCAGCCACGGCTGGCAATAGAAGTCGCGGTCCTTGAAAGGTGCATTGGGATAGTCGAACACGCCGCTGATGCTACCCGTGCCCGTATTGAAGCCCGGCACCAACAGTGGCATCTCAATGTCCACATCATAAACATTGCCGTCCACGAGAATCATGTTCGACGCGTTCCATTGCAGGTCGCCCAAATAATAGCATCCACCGACCTCTGGGGCAATCGTATCGGGGAAAGCATACAAAACATAGGTATCGGGCAGCAAGGCATCGAACCTAAAGAAGCCGTTCTCGTCAGTTTCGGTGCGATAGAAGCCCGAACCAAAAAGCTGGTCGTCGCTCATCGCCGCCGCCAGCACCTGCGTATTGGGTCGGCCATGTCCTTGCGACCACACACGCCCTTCGAGGGCATAGTCCTTGAACAAGTCGAAACGGACGGTATCATGGGCATAGCCGCAATACGACCAGGCTTCGAGCAGCAACTTCACATGGCCGGCTTCCTTGTCGTTGGCTCCCGGATAATAGACGGTATGCAGAGCCAACGAGTCTTCAAAACGTCCGTCACCCATCGTGCGCCACCGCAACGAGTCGTAGTTTTGGGCTTCGGACTGGTCCAACATCACTGGACGGTCCAAGCCGCTGAAGCCGTCCTCACCGGCATACACGCTCAAGGCCTTGAAGAGACTGAGCTGCAAAGCGTCGGTTTTGGCGACGCCATTGCTGATCACCCTAAGGGTCAAGGTCACGCTACCGGCCTCGAAGTCTTCCTCTGAAGGGAAATATCGGGGGCTTAACGAGGTGGAGTCGGAAAAAACACCCGTTCCCGAAGTGCGCCACACAAAACTGCTGTACATATACGGGATGTTGGCACCTGTCGCGGCGAAACTTGGCTGTGGGGCACAGAGTTCGCCATCGGGACCCGCGTATGGATAATAGTCGGCAAAGGCATAGGCGCTTTGCCCCACCGAGGCATAAACATCGGGGTCGTAATTGCGGTCGCAAGCTGCAACGGCAACGGTCTCAGCTTGTTGCGGTGTAAGCATATACGAGTTTCCAGTGATGCCGTCGATATGGTGGGCAAACTTGTAGTAATTGAAATCACCATAAAACAAAACATAATGGTCGACATCGGCTTCCATGTTTTCGTCCCACGAAATCAGCCACTTGTTGTTCACAAACTGCTTTTTCACCCTGAAAGGCGGGGCAATGGGGGCCGTAGTGTCGCATTCCGTCAGCCGTTCTTCGTAAAAGATCTCGCCCAAAGTCGGCGTATCGTGCTTGTCGAGGATGACGCTTTCGATGTCGGCAACGGTCGCCGCGTCCCAAAAATTGCCTCGCATGTCAACATCCTCCGACGAGACATTGGCAAAGAGCGTGACATCTTTCTTGTAGTGCAAAAAGTTGTTGCCATTCCAACGCGATTTCGCCGAAGGGAAACTCACGATGCGTTTCTTGGCCTCGCTGATGGTGTTGCCCACAAACGTGGCCGAGCCTGCCTCAAGCAGGTTAGAAACCACCAACTCGTTGTCGAAGAAGGTGTTATGCTCGAAAACGAGATGACACACTCGCATCATCCTAACAGCTTCGTCGTTGCTCCAAAACACGTTGTTGCGAATCACCAACGAATCTACGGAGGCCTTGATGCCGTATGACGAATAACCGGAGCCGCCTTCGGGCAGGTCCGACGAAATCAAGTTGTCCTCAATATAATTTGTGGCATCCTTGTCGGAGATGCCGCCCACAGCCTCGAAACTGATGGCCGTAGGAGCGCCTTGGAAACAGTTGGCAGTGACATGGTTGCGGTTGCACTTGAAACCGTAAGCCACATTTGAAATCTCGATATTAATCTGGCCTTGGTCGAAAATGTTGTGAGAAAACACGTTGTCTTCGCTGTCAGCCGCCCTCGATTTCAACTCAATGCCTGCCACACATTGATAGAACAAACAACTGTCTACCAAGAAGTTGTCGCAGTCAATCAGCTCGATGCCCTTACCAGCGTAATAGTTATTGAACGAGCAGTGACTGATGTTCGCGCCGCTACTCGTGGAGGCGTTGATGGCCGTCAGGGCACCCACCACGTCGACATAGGTGATGCGCACCGTGTCGTCCTCAGCAATATTCTTCAGCTGAAGACCAGCCCAGTCGTGCGAAAACTCGTAGCAGAGCAGATAAATGGAATCGTTGCGTCCGCCATCGAGGAAGAGACTGCCACCGTCGACGCGCAAGTAGGCCGACTGACCGAAAATCATCCTCACGCCGCCTTCCACGCGCAATGTGCCACCATCGAGCACCGTCAGCGACTCGTTGACCAAGTAGGCCGAATCGCCGCCCAACTTGGGCAGCACCATAAGGCTATCGACCTCACCGTTGATGGCAACATAATGCTGCGCCCTACCCCAAACGGCAGGCACCGTCAGGAGCAACAGCAAAAGCAGCCTTATGTAGCGGAATAGTCTCATGGCTTAGAAATAATAGGTCAAACCCAAACGGAAATCCCATTGGCGCATCCTCATGTCGAAGGGGAAATCGGCCCGATACAAGGCGCCGTTGGTCACACGGTAATGCACCTCGGGCACCAACTCGATGCGGTTGGCCACCTTCACGGCAACGCCCAAGCCTCCAAAATACGACAGTCGGACAGGCTCCACCTGACTCTTGGCGATGGGCGCATGGAAAGGCACCTCGGTGGCATACAACGAACCCGACGCATCGACCAAGAAATCAAGCGAGACTCCCGCCTTGACGAAAGCCCTGAAATGCTCCGTCTTGACGAAATCGAAGGTGGCAAAGAGACCCAAAGCGAGGTAATCCAAGCGGTTGACGTCGCGATAGGCATAGTTTGTCGTCGTCAGCGGCACATAGGTCGAGTCAAGGATATATTGGTAGGTGGTGTCGCCTTCGGAATGCACCACATAATAAGTGTCGAGGGTGTCGTTCACATAATAGTCGCCGTCGAAAAGGGTCTGTTCGAGCAGGAAACGATAGCGCACCGAGCGATACGAAAGATTCATGCCCACGCTCAGGCGGTTGCGCTTGTAGCCCCCGTCGAGGCCGATGCCGAAAGCGAAACTTGGCGTCACTTCCAACGAGCCGTCCTCAATCGTTGGCATCCCTCCCTCGTGCCTGAATTGCGCCGACGACAATGCCACCGAGGGCGTGACGAACCAGCCGTTGTCCTTGAACTTGGGCCACGGAATCTCCAAACCCCTGTATTTCACTGTATAAACC
>CAMKAR010000002.1 GCA_946410535.1 uncultured Bacteroidales bacterium | reverse complement strand
GCGGATGTCTTTTGTCTGGAATTCCTTCATTGTTATCTAACTAGCTAATTATTAAATATTTACTTTTCGCGAAAAATACTATAGTGGGCGCAAAGATACAAAATATAATGATACCTTCAAACAAAATACCTTTATTATTGTCACAAAACCTACAAAAGTGCGATGGCTTTGTGGATGTCGTTCCAGCGTTGGTCGTTCATCTTGGCTCCTACCACTTCGATGATGTTTTTGGCTACGATGGCGCCCATCATGCCGCATTTCTCCAAATTTTCGCCTTTGACGAGTCCAGCGAGGAAACCGGCGGCCCACATGTCGCCTGCGCCCGTGGTGTCGACCACATCGGCTTCCAATGGTGGAATGGTCACCATTTCGTTGCCTCGTTGTACGAAAGCGCCTTTGGCACCCACCTTCACCACCGCGATTTGGCAGCGTTCGGCGATGAAATGCAAGGCTGCTTCGGGTTCCATTCCAGTCAGCGCGAAGGCTTCTTTTTCGTTGGCGAAGACGATGTCGACGTAGTTGTTGATGAGGTCGAGCATGAAGTCGCGGTTTTCTTCCACCACGTTGTAGCTGGCCATGTCGATGGCGATGGTCATACCTTTGTCTTTGGCCGTTGCGATGGCTTTGCGGAGCATCGAGGGGTTGGCCACGAGGTAGCCTTCCACGTAGAAGATGTCCCATCTGTCGAAGAGTTCGGGACGGATGTCGTCGGCACGCATCTCGGCTGCTGCGCCGAGGCAGGTGGCGAAGGTGCGTTCGCCGTCGGGGGTCACCATGGCGATGACCCGACCCGAGGGCGTTGCTGAGGTCAGCAGCTGTGGCTTCACGTTGGTTTCCACCATCTGTTTCTTGAAGAACGCGCCCACTTCGTCGTTGCCGATCTTGCTGAGGAAGCCTGCTTCGATGCCGAGGCGTGCCAGGCCGCTCATCGTGTTGGCAGCCGAGCCGCCAGAAGCCATTTGGCTGCCGATGTGGGCGATTTTTTCCCCGATTTCGACAGAGGTTTTGGCGTCGACATATGTCATGCCGCCCTTGGGAAGGTTGAGTTCTTTGAGGATTTGATCGTTGGGAATTTGTGTCAGGATGTCGACCAAAGCGCTCCCGATGCCTAGTATTTTCTTCATTGTGGATTTAAGGATTTAAGATTTAAAGATTCTATGGATTGCTTCGTCGTTCCTCCTCGCAATGACGCAAAGCGTGTCAGTTGCGTCACTGCGAGGCACGAAGCGGTCTATAATTTGTGCAAAGATAAGAAATATTTCAATACAAAGGCAATTCTTTGACGAAAAGCATCATAATAGTAGAAATTTTTCTCATTGATTTACAGATAAATAGAAAATATTTGAAAAAAATTGGTTGAAAACTGTTGTGGGTAATGAAAAAAGCTGTACTTTTGCAACCGCAAATCGAAAGATTCAGCGCAGCTAAACAGAGATAAGTTCTGTGACATTGTGCAGCCTCCTTAGCTCAGTTGGTTAGAGCATCTGACTGTTAATCAGGGGGTCTCAGGTTCAAGTCCTGAAGGGGGCGCAATTTTTATGTTTCATGTTATTAATTTTTTGGCCTCGTAGATTCTCCCCGTTTCTACGGGGTTTTTTTATGCCTTCGGCTTAAAAAGCAGGGACTTACGTCGCCTGTAATCCCCCTGCCCCCTTTAAGGGGGAAGCTATCGCCCCTTCGGGGCTGGGCGGTTCAATCTTTGCGGCGGAAAAACAGTATTTCCAATTCGTTTCCAATTCGTGGATGATGGAAATATAATCTGTCATAATGCAGTGAATCAACCAATTCGTAGTTGTTCAGTATGAATTTCGCATCTTCGTCATAGTATCTCATATTTGGACTCATCATTATCCATTTAGGTGGAGCCAATTGTTTGGACGATTCCTGCTTCATCAAGGTTGGTAAGTCGTAGGCTATTGATACCCTGTTGCATTGAAGCAAATCCTCGTGTTGCATCATCGAATACCCATGCCAAAACAAGTTGTAGTTATGAATCGAATCGCGCTCTTCTGTAGGAATGTTTTCGATACATTTGTGGAAATCCTTGTAAATGACGACTTCTTTTTCATTTTGTAGGAGGAGGTCGTTGAAGAAATGGAAAAACGACATAATTCCTATGAAAAACGCAAATAATAAAGCGACAGAAGGCAGGATTCTGTTCTTTGCCTTGCTTTTTGAAAAATCAATTGTTGCCATGTTGATTATGAACAGTGGCAATAGCGAGGCAAGATAGAACGAATTGCAAAGTCGCCCAAAAGTTAGGACGAAAAGTGAAATTGAAATCAAAATAGGTGTCATCAGCCTTTTTTCGTTTCGGTAGTTCACTATTTGTATTCCAATGATCGAGGCTATGAAAACTGAATATGGTAGCCAATAGTACCACTGCCTTTGGTGTTGTATGGCGATATATTCGAAATTGGAAAGGAATGAAGCGTAGACCATTTCATAAATGCCATGCCACCCTGCCTGAATATAGAAATAAAGCACGCACGGCACTGCTATGGTTAGCCAACCTGTCATGAAGCATCCGATGCTTTGAAATAGTTTCTTGAACTCCTTTTTTGCCAAAAACTGAAACCAGAGATAAGCGATGAATCCCAAAAAAGCGCAGGCGTTGTTGATTTGTATGAAGGTGATGATGCCTGAACAAACACCGATGGCGAGCATCTGCAAAGGCCGAATCTCGGTTTTCGAATGGTGGGCGCGGAGAAAAACCAGCAAGGGATAGGAAATGAATGGCAAACACCATTCTTGGGTTTGGTCGCCAGCGCCATAGAAGCAAAACAGCAGAAACAAAGCCACGATGAGGCTCGTCAAGCGTTGACGTGGACTGCGGAATAGTGCAAGCATTTTATCCCATATCAACAAAGTGACCGTCAATGATATAGCTTGCATAATTAGTAAAGCGGTATTACCGCCAAGCCAAAGTCCTAAGGCGTGAATGAAATACAACAAGCAACCTTTGTTGTCGAAATAGTCGACATACATGATTTTGCCTTTAAGGATGGCTCGACCCATTTGCTTGAAAACCGACGGGTCGGCCCCCTCAAAAACATATAAAAACGAAGTGGAGCGCGAGAATAGCGTCACGAAAACGAAGGAGACGAAAAACAGCCACAGAGGATAAAACTTGCTGTCGACGATGTTTGTAATGTGGTTTTGTTCCTTCATAACAGGCTATAATATCGTTTTGAAAATCAGTTTAATATCTCCAAAAAAACTCCAATGGTCCAAATAATCAAGGTTGATATGGACTTTGTCGGGCCAGATGACGTTGTCGTTATACCATTTCGGGTCGGGCTGTTGGGCGAGCAGTTCCTCTTCGTTGCGGTATTTGATGCTGGCGGGGCCGGTGATGCCAGGGCGCAGTTGCAGCAGGCGTCGGTCGTCGCCACGGAGCTGGTCGGCATAGCCGGGCACGTCGGGGCGCGGCCCGACGAGGCTCATCTGCCCAACCAAAACGTTGATTAATTCGGTGAGGCAGTCCACCTTGCTGTGGCGCAGCCAGTGGCCGATGCGGGTGATGCGAGGGTCGTTGGCAGTCGTCACCGTGTCGCCCTCCGATTGATGGTCCATGGTGCGGAACTTGCAGATCCTGAATGGTTTGCCGTCTTTCCCGATGCGCCATTGCATGAAAAAGACAGGCCCTTTCGAGTCGGTTTTGATGAGGATGGCGATGATGAGCAGTGGAACGGAGAGCATGACAAGCCCAATGAGTGCCACGATGCGGTCGAAGCACCACTTGATGAAGAACCCTATTTTGTGTTCATTTTTCGCCACGCTGCATGGCCTCCATGTTGAGAATTGCCTTAATGCGCGGCAAAGATATGGATTTTCTGAACGGGTACAATGTCTTGACGGCAAACTTCAACCATTTGCGATATTGTATTGCGATTTTGCAATATGATTGGCGAAAACCGAACTTCTCTACAAGGAAGCCTTGTATGTTGGAATGCTCGGTGATGCTGCGTGAGCCATCGGTGACGTAGCGGAAACCTTTTTCTTGCAAATAGTGTTGGTTCATGCTGTAAAACAAGCCGTAATAAGGGAACGTGCCGTTGTGTTTATATTCGGGTCTTATCCCGATGATGCCGTATTCTGCGGCTTCTTCCCACAAACGGTTGGCGCAAAAGCCGATAAACGCTCCGTCTTTTTTGTCGAAAACACCCCAATATTCGTAGTCCCAGCTTTGGCAATGGCGGAGATAGTCTTCGAACACCTTGGCATTCATCGGTCGGTCCACTTTGGCATAGTCGTCGAAAGTGGCTTTCAGGATGGGATAGCCCAAGGTTTGCACCATGGAGAAATCGACAAGCCTGAAATCAAGGCTTTCCAACGACTTCTTGACGCGGTTTCTTGTATTTGACGACAATTCTTGCATTCCCCCGAACCGATCCTTGATGAGGTTCCAAAAGGAGGTATCCTCTTTGCAGTCGAAATCGTAGGTGTTCCTGACCATCAAGCCACCCAATGCGAGGAGATTTTGGCAATCTTCCCCGTCGAGTTTTTGTTCTTCATGGGGAGGGCCTGCAAAACGCCAGGCGTGCCTGTAGAGATAGTAGTTCCACTCGTTTTTCATCACAGGCGTTTTATGATAGCGTTGAAGGCGTAGCATACAAAGCAGGCGGAGGCTTTGAAAAACGGCAGTTTCTCTTGTTGGCGATAAACGCGCCAAACGTCTTTGGCGGCTTTCCACTTGTTGGCCGAAGCGGAATTGTTCCTCACCCTGTATTTCATCAGGACTTCCTTGATGGGATGGGCGTTGTGGCCGTCTTTGAGGATTTTGCACCAAAGGGCCATGTCGTCGCTGGTGGCGTTGTCAGGCATGTGCAACGAGCCGGTCTTTTCGGTGTCGAGCATGATGGTTCCACTTCCTATGATGGTGTTTCTCAGGTATTTGTTGTAGTTTATCACACCGGCGGTTTTGATGGTCTTTCCTTTGGGTGTGCCGTCGTCTTTCATCAGTTCATATTCGGAATATGAAAACGCACAGCCTGTTTCGAGCATGAAGTTGACTTGTTTCTCCAGTTTCTCGGGCATCCAAAGGTCGTCGTTGTCCAAGAAGGCGACAAAGCGGCCTTTTGCTCGGGTGATGGATTGGTTGCGGGTGCCTGCGATGCCTGAGTGTCGTTCGGCTACCACAAAATCGATTCTTTGGTCTTGTTGGCAATAGGATTTCACAATGTCGGTGGTGCGGTCGGTGGAGCAGTCGTCCGTAATCACAAGCTCCCAGTTGGCATAGGTCTGGTGCAACACCGATTCAATGCTTTCGGCAATGTACTTTTCGGCATTGTAGCTGGGCATGATGACCGATACCAACGGTTGCGCTTCCATCATTTCAATCCCTCAATCCAAACCTTGATTTGCTGCTCGTCGTGGAGTTTGCACACTAATAATGAATGGTCGCGATAGGCCACAAGATAGTCTTCCAAGCCTTCCACCACGGCTTCGGAGCCTTCCTCGATATTAATGATGGTGTTCTTGTTGTCGACAGATACTACCTTACCGCGTAAGGCATTGCCCGCGTCGTCTTTCTTGGCGTGGGTGAACAGCGAGCCCCAAGTGCCGATGTCGCTCCAGCCGAAGTCGGCGGGGATGGTGAAGGTGTTGGGCGACTTCTCCATCACGCCGTAGTCGATGCTGATGTTGGGGCAGTCGACGAAGTGGTCGTTGATGAAGTCTTGCTCCTCGGGTGTGCCGAAGTTGTAGAGGCCTTTCTCGAACACTTCTACCATCTCGGGCAGATAGGTCTTGAAGGCCTGCATGATGCCGTCCAAGGTCCAGAGGAAGATGCCGCTGTTCCAGAGGTAGTTGCCCTCGCTGACAAATTTAACCGCTGTTTCGTAGTCGGGCTTTTCCTTGAACATCTCGACTTTTTCAACTCCTAACCCTACACTCTTAACTCCGCACTGGATGTAGCCATACCCCGTTTCCGGTCGGCTCGGCTTGATGCCAATGGTCATCAAGGCTTGTGGGTTGTTGGCCAAAAAGTCAAATCCTAATCGTATGATTCTCTGGAATTCAACTTCATTGGTCACCAAATGGTCGGCTGGGGTGACGACGATGTTCGCATCTTGGCAGCGGCTTTGGATGTGATAGGCAGCGTAGGCGATGCAAGGTGCCGTGTTGCGTCGTGCTGGCTCGCAGAGCACTTGGTCGGGCTTGAGCATGGGCAGGTGCTCCAAAACCAGTTGCTTGTAGGCCTTGTTGGTCACCACGAGGAAGTTTTCGTCGGGGATGACGGGGCTGAAGCGTTCGTAGGTGCTGCGGATGAAGCTCTTTCCGGTACCCAATATGTCGAGGAATTGTTTGGGGTAATTATCTTTGCTGAGGGGCCAAAAACGGCTTCCGATGCCGCCGGCCATGATGATGCAGTAGTTGTTCATGGGGTGTTGGACTGTTTGTTGTTGAACGGTTTAATGGTTGAGGAGCGATTTGCCTTTTTCGCTCAGATAGGGTTGGAGGTCTTCTTTCGAGATCTTGCACAGGGGCATTCCGGCTACATAAGGCGCGATTTCGTAAGGTTCGTAGCAAAACACCACGCTGTCGGCTTCAATCCAAGGCTCGTTGGTGGGCAGTTGCAGGTAGTCTTCGGGCGCCAGTTCTATCATGTCTTCTTCCATGTCGAAAAACTCGAAATGCTGCTTGCGGATGTTCTCGGTAATCATCGGGGCGAGTTGTTCGGGGTCGTCGAACATGTCGTATCCAACGATGCTTCCGTCGATTTTGCTGAACGAGGTGCCATAATACCAAGGCATGGGATGGGCACCGCCGGTGTAGAGGAATCCTTCGGTGATGTAGGTCACGTAGCGGTCGGTTTGTTCGGCCAAAGTGTGGTTGTTTTCGTAGACCGACTTGGGTTCGCTGCCTTCTTCGTCGAAGAAACGGTCCATGTCGGTTTGGAGGAAATCCTCGTAGTCTTTCACCTCGGGCGCAAACATCCAGTGCATGATGCTTTGCTTTAGCGTCGCATTTTGGGTCTCCGGAAGGTCGACGTTGATGGTATAGTAGGAATAGCCTTCCTCGTACTCGTTTTCCAGATAAACGCTGTCGCTGAGTGTATATAGCTGTGTTTCAACTTCGTTCTTGCTGTTGTTGCAGCTGGCCGCAACCAACAGGAGCAGCATGATGGGAATGAATGATTTTCTCATTGTATTTTTTATTTAAAATTCAATATTCAAAGATTTGGTTGCTTTCATCAAGGAATTTGCGTTCGCCTAATGGTTTGCAAAAATAGTTCTTTTTCATGGAACGGCAACCAAAGGCGGATTATTTCGCCCAACGGTAAAGGATTTCGATGGGATGAACCGCATGAACGCCAGTGCCATCGAGGATTTGCTGGCGGCAGGATGTGCCAGGGGCCGAAACAATGCAAGGCGTGACGCCATCGGCATTGGACACGGCTTTGCGAACCGTTGGGAACAGCACCATCTCGCCGATGGCCAACGAGGTTTGGTAATGCTCCTTTTCGTAGCCAAACGAGCCTGCCATGCCGCAACAGCCGCTTGGAATGACGTGTATTTTGGCGTTTTGCAGCAATCGCAACGCCTTGACGGTCTTCTCGGTGCCCACCAAGGCTTTTTGGTGGCAGTGGCCATGGAGCCAAATTTCGACCGCATCGGCCTTGAAGTCGTTGGCAGAGATGCGTCCTTCGGCCATCTCTCGGACGATAAATTCATCAAAAAGCAAGGCGTTTTTGGCCAGTTGTTGGGCTTCGTGTCGCAGTTCGGCTGGCAGCAGGTCGGGGTATTCGTCGCGGAAACTGAGGATGCACGATGGCTCAATGCCGATCAAGGGCGTTTGCTCCGAAACCTTGTCTTTCAGCAGGTTGAAGTTCTTCAAGGCGAACTTCTTGGCCAATTTCAGGTTGCCTTTCGAGATGGCGGCGCGACCGCTTTCAACGTGTTTTGGGATTTCCACTTCGTAACCCAAGTGCAGTAGTAGTTTGGCAAAAGTAAGGCCGAGTTCTGCTTCTTGGAAGTTGGTGAACTCGTCGGCGAAAAGCAGGACTTTGCCTTTTGTGGCCGTTGTCTTTTGTTTGCGGCATTCGCGTTTGACGGCGGTGCGCATCGTCGCGCGGCTCAAGGTCGGGATGTCGCGTTCGGTTGAGAATTGGATGATGCGTTTGATGATATTCGATGATAACTTCCACGACGCGAAGAGGTTATAAATCGGCCAAACGATATGCCCGAATTGTTCCACCGTGGCCATCCGCGAAACGGCAAACGAGCGCAAGGGCATCCCGCTGACGTCGTATTTGTGTTGCAGAATCTCGGAGCGTAGCCTTGTCATGTCGACGTTCGACGGGCACTCGCTGCGGCAGCCTTTGCAGGCTAAGCAGCTGTCCAAGACTTCTGCTAATTCCTTGGATTCCAGTATGCTTTTCCTTGTCGCGAACTGCGTCTTGCAGTTCGAAGGAGTGTTTTTTTCAAATTGCGGGACGCAATTTGCGACAGTGAAGGCTTCGCTCCCCCACCCTTTCGTCAGGATTTCGCGGAGCACGTTGGCGCGGGCACGTGTGGCTTTGGTCTCGTCGCCGCTCACCTTGAAGGCTGGACAGAGTGTGCCGCCAATGAGGTTCGACTTGCGGCAGTCGCCGGCACCGTTGCATTGCTCGATGCTGCACATCAGGGCGTGGAGCTGGGTTTTGGCGCCCGTGGCGCCATCTATTTTGCATTCATCGAAGGCGGCTTTCCAGTTGTAGTAGGTTGCGCTCTCGCCTAAAACTTTTTCTATGGCGTATTGCTGCCCGACCTCGAAGCGCAACATGCTGTCCATTGGAAGCGTGTCGACAATTTTGTGTACATTGAAGACTTGCAGCGGGTCCCAGTAGTGTTTGAGGTCTTGCATCATGGCGTAAACCTCATCGCCATACATCAGTTGGATGAACTCGCCGCGCAGCCTTCCGTCGCCGTGTTCGCCGCTGAGCGAGCCTTTGTATTTCTTGACCAAGAGGGCGGTTTGGTGGGCCACCTCCCGGAATTTGCGCAAACCTTCCGCTTCCTTGATATTAATGATAGGCCGCAGGTGCAACTCGCCCGTGCTGATATGGGCATGGTAGACGCAGCTCAGGCCCAATCTTTCAAGCATTTCGGCGAAGTCGGCCATATAGGCAGGCAGTTTTTCGGGCGCCACGGCGGTGTCTTCGATGACGCCGATGGGTTTGGCATCGCCTTTCATGCCGGTCAAGAGGCCCAAACCTGCCTTGCGTAGGCTCCACACCTTGCTGATTTCATCGCCGTAAACACGAGAACAAGCATAAACCAAATGCTCTTCGTTGTCAATCAAGGCTTTCTCAAGTTGGTCGGCAAGTGTGTCGATTTCTTTTCTCGTCTCGCCGCGCAGCTCGATGATGAGGATGGCGGCAGGGTCGCCTTCAACGAAGAAACGGTTTTTCTGTTGCTCAACGTTTTGTTTGCTGAGTTCCAATATGTTGCGATCCATCAGCTCTACGGCTGAAGGATGGAATTTGAGCGCAACTAAATTTCCCAAAAAGCTCTTTTGCAATGTGCCGCAATGGGCGCAAACGACCATTTTTTCCCGTGGCGGCAAGGGGTCGAGGTCGACTTTGATTTCGGTGATGAAGGCCAAGGTGCCTTCGCTGCCGGCTAATAGTTTGCAGAGGTTGATGTTGCGGTGTTCGATGGGCTTGGCTTCATTATGCAGGTCCTCAATCACTTCGTCGATGGCATAGCCGCACGAGCGACGACGCAGGCTTTTGTCGGGGTAGTTTTCTTCGATTAATCGAACGCTATTTTCATCCAAAGCCCAGCGGATGAGTTGGGCGTAGATGCGTTGGATTAATGTTTCGGTATCGCTTTCCCAGAAACGGGATCCAAAGCGCTCCTCCAGCTCCTTGATGGTGTAGGTCTTGAAGATCTCAACGCTGCCATCGCAAAGCACGCCTCGGGCTTCGATGACGTGGTGTCGCGTGCTGCCGTAAACCAAGGAATGCGAGCCGCACGAGTTGTTGCCAAACATTCCCCCTATGCAGCAGCGGTTGCTGGTCGAGGTCTCGGGGCTGAAGAAGAGGCCGTAGGGTTTCAGGGCAAGGTTGAGTTCGTCCAAAACAACGCCTGGCTGCACCCTCGCCCAACGCTCTTCCTCGTTGATTTCCAGTATCTTCTTGAAATGCTTGCTGATGTCGACCACGATGCCACTGCCCACCACCTGCCCGGCGATGGAAGTGCCGCCCGCCCTTGGGATGAGATGCGTTTCCCTCTCGCGGGCTATATTAATAAGGTCGATGATGTCGGCCTCGTTTTCGGGGTAGGCCACGCCTTGTGGCACCTCACGATAGGCCGAGGCATCGGTGGCGTAGGCGATGCGGTGGAGGGGGTCGGTGAGCAGGGTGTACATCTTCGGTTATTTGTCCAATGTGCTGAAAACACTGTTATTGCTCTTGAATTCCGGCACGATGACCTTCATTTGTGCCACGATCTTCATCGGGTCGCAGGTCTCCAGTTCGTCGTGGAGTTTGGCAATCATGTCGTCCACTTCGGCGGCTTCGTATTTCCTTACGATGGCGTGCATGATCTTTTCATTGTCGGTCTTGATGGTGTTCTCTTCGTTGGCCAATACTTCTTCGTAGAGTTTCTCGCCAGGGCGCAACCCCGTCTCGATGATTTCGATTTCGGGGCGGTGGGCCAGTTTGCGCATCTTTTCGGCCAAATCCCAAATCTTGACTTTCTCGCCCATGTCGAACACGAAGATGTCGCCGCCTTCGCCGATGGAACCGGCTTCGAGCACGAGGCTACAGGCTTCGGGGATGGTCATGAAAAAGCGCGTGATGCGGCGGTCGGTCACCGTAATCGGGCCGCCCTTCTCGATTTGCTTGCGGAACAGCGGCACCACCGAGCCGTTCGAGCCAAGCACGTTGCCGAAGCGCGTGGTGATGAACTTGGTGTTGCCCTTGCGGCTTTGCGTGTAAATCTCGGCGATGCGCTTGGTGGCGCCCATCACGTTGGTCGGGTTGACGGCCTTGTCGGTCGAGATCATGACGAACTTCTCCACGCCGTATTCGATGGCCAAGTCGGCCACGAGCTTGGTGCCGAACACGTTGACGAAAACGGCCTCGTAGGCGTTCTCTTCCATGAAAGGCACATGCTTGTAGGCTGCGGCATGGAACACCACTTGCGGGTGGTATTCCTCAAAAACCTCCCTCATGCGCACGGGGTCTTTCACGTTGGTGATGACGAAGGCCATGCGGTCTTTCATCCCCTTGAAGTCGTCTGTGTTGTTCATCTCAAACTGGAAGTCGTACATGGGCGACTCGGCTTGGTCGAGCATGATGAGTTTGGCGGGGTTGTAGTGCATCACCTGACGGCAAATCTCGCTGCCGATGCTGCCAGCTGCACCCGTGACGAGCACCACCTTGTCGTTGATTTCGCGGATAACGTTGCTCTTGCCGAGGATGATAGGTTTTCGACCCAGCAGGTCCTCGATCTTGATGTCTTGGATTTGGCTTGACGAAAGTTTTCCGTCCACCCATTTGTCGAACGAGGGGATGGATTTCACGATGAGGTTGAGTGCCATTCCCTGCTCGATGATTTCCTTTTGCCGTTTCTCGCCGATGCTGGGGATGGCCAAAATCATTACGTCGATGTCGTATTTTTCTACGAACTCGGGGGTCATGGCCACCTTGGGCGAGTACACTTTGATGGTGTTGATTTGCGACTTGGCGCGTTTCGGGTCGTCGTCGACGAAAGCCTTCACCTTGAATTTCGAGTTGGTGTCTTGGCTCAGTGTGCGCAGCAGCATGGTGCCACCGTCGCCGGCGCCATAGATGAGCACGTTCATCTTGTCGCCCGTGTTCTTGTACACTTCATTGTATAAACGCCTGATGGTGAAGCGCATGAGGATCATCAGCGTCATGGTGATGAGGTAGTGGTAGATCATCGTCACGTAGCGCGGATAGATTTGGGTCACCATGTTAGGCCATATCTGGCTGAGAATCAGCTTGCTGACAATGAGGAACGCCAATGTGGATGTGCATGCGGTAAAAATCTTGCGGATGTCGTTGAAGCCCGAATAGCGCAACATTCCGTCGTAGGTTTTGCTGATAAGGAATGCGATGAAATAGGCGATGGGCACCACAAAAATGCGGCTCCAGTCGAACATCGAATCGGCGAAGTCCTTGAAATAGAGCATGAATATGGCAATGACATAGGCAGCGATGACAATACCCATGTCTACCGCCAGAATCCACGCACGCGGAAGCGTGTTGCTTTTATGCTTCCCAAAAATAAAATTACAAAAACGAGTAACAAGTTTACGCATTGGCAATCATTTTTAGTCTGCAATATTACGACTTTTTTAAATATCCTTTAAAAAATTCTTTCCATCATGTGCCATTTTTCCGTGGAAGGCAGGTTGGGATTGGCGCCTTGGCATTGAGCCACAAAGGCTTCCCACTCGGCCTGACGGGGCAATTTCGCCAGTCGGGCCATGTCTTTTTCCCAGTCGAAATCGTCGACAGTGTCGCAAATCATGAAGACATGGGTGCCTTGGCGATAGAGTTGCATGTCGATGATGCCGACGGAGCGTTGGCCTTCAACGATCTCAGGCCAAATGTGGGCGTGGATGTCGCAATATTTCGCGATAAGCTCAGGGTCGTCGACGAGTTCGAGGGTTTGGCAATATCTTTTCATAAGTTTGGAGTTGTTCAGTTTGGAGTTGTTCAGTTTGGAGTTGTTCAGTTGTCGAGGATTGAAATCGCCCGATGAATTGTTGTCGCCCTTTCAGGGCTTGGATGGCACCGCTTCGCGTCACTGCGAGGTACGAAGCAGTCCAGGGTTAGAGTTTTTTGAAGGTTTGATGTTTTTTGGCGCGAAGGCCATAAATTGCGACAATGATGAAGCACAACAAGGGAAGCGCATAGCTCACGTTGACGGCAGGATGGCCGGCTATCGAGCCACAGTCGATGATCATGCCTTGCAACGGAGGCATGAGGGCGCCGCCAACGATGGCCATTACCAAGAATGCCGCGCCCAATGAGGCATCGTCGAGGCTCACGTTCTCCAACGCCGTTCCATAGATGGTGGGAAACATCAGGCTCATGAAGAAGCTGATGCCTATCAGGCAGTAAAGGCCGGCCTTGCCCACAATCAGGATGGCGCCAAGCGAGCACAAGGCTGCACAAATGCCAAAAATGGTCAGCAACCGTCGTCCGTCGGTGTATTTCATCAGCCAAGTGGAAAGGAAACGGCCCGCCAAGAACAAGCACATGGCCGCTATGTTGTAGTTTTGCGCCGTGGCCTTGCTGATGCCTAGGTTGTCGGCATAGTGGATGATGAAAGTCCACACCATGATTTGCGCCGCCACGTAGAAAACCTGCGCAACCACGCCTTCGCGATAGACTTTGTTGGCCCACAGGCGTTTCAGCGAGCCTTTGGTGGGCGTCGTCCCTTGGCCTTGGTTCATCGGCACTTTCACCAATGCGATGATCACAAACATCACGACCACCACGATGCCCAGTGCCACATACGGGTCGCGTATCACGGCCAGGTCGTGCAACCTGATCTCGGCCTTTTCGGCCTCGCTCAGCATCGGGAATAGGATATTGCCCGTTGCATCCCTCTTGTCGGAAAGCAGGTTGGGCAGCACCA
The DNA here is from genome assembly GCA_946410535.1 of uncultured Bacteroidales bacterium. The sequence continues at coordinate 18,462 of CAMKAR010000002.1, read as the reverse complement.
CCATCGAAGCTACCGCCATGCCCGCCAACGACCCGATGGGATTGAAGGCCTGCGCAAGGTTCAACCGACGTGTGGCGTTTTCCTTGGCCCCCAACGAGAGGATGAACGGGCTTGCCGTGGTCTCCAAAAAAGCCAAGCCGAAAGTCAGGATATACAACGAGAAACAAAAGAACGTGAAGCTTTGTCGCGCTGCAGCGGGAATGAACAAAAACGCCCCGATGGCATAGAGCGCCAATCCGAGCAGGATGCCTTTCTTGTAGCTAAAACGCCGTATGAACAGCGCGGCGGGAATGGCCATGGTGGCATAGCCTCCATAAAACGCAAACTGAATCAGGCTTGCCTTGGCTGCCGGCAATTCCATCAGCGTCTGGAATGCCGCCACCATGGGGTTGGTGATGTCGTTGGCGAAGCCCCATAACGCAAACAGCGAGGTGATGACGACAAACGACAGCAGGTATTTCTTTTCTACTAGTTTGTTCATGGTTTACAGTTTTTGTTTATCAAGAATTATAGAATTTCAGAATTTCCATTTCGGGTCTTCGTTTTTGAATTTTTTGGAATTGGAGATGAAAATCTGCGATTTTCGATTCTCAAATTCTTGATAGATAATTACTTTCTCCTGATTTTGAGCGTGATGGCTTCGGGATGTTTTTTGAAGAACGTCAAAGCATCCTTGACGACGCAGGCCAAATAGCCGCCGCCACCGGCACCGGGCATCTTCCAAGCCAGCACCTCGTCCATGGCGGAATACTTGTCGATATAGTCTTCTATCGTAGGAGATTGCGGCTCCGATGCCTCATTGACTCCGTAAGGGTGGATCATGGCGGGGAACATGGCAGTCTGGGCGTTGAACGAAGCCTTGTAAGCCTTCGCGAAAGCCTCCAAGTCCATGGCCAAAATGGCGTTCCAGCAGTCGTCGGCGGCCTTGGCCAAAGCCTTGACCTTCGGCTCCGTGATGTCCTTGCCTTCCACTACCGAACATCCCGGGTGGCGAGGCTCCATGGGAATCATAACCAAATGGTTCTCAAGCCAATCCAACACCTTATCATCGTGGCAACTTTCGAATTTTATGGGCCAATAAAGCTGGTCGTAATAATGCCTTACCAAGCCGGGCATACAGATGCCAATCGAGTCTTGCGCCCCGCTGATGATGCCGTCGCTGCGCTCGGGGTCGTTCTCGAAGCAGAAAACGAGTTTGGCGAGGGTTTCGGGGTCCATGTCGGGCAATTTCATCGGCCAAATCTTGCGGATCATGTTGCGCGTCGAGGTGGAGAGGCCGCAACGTTCGCGCACCTCGAAGGTGGGTTCCAGCGAGATGGTGATGGCCCAACCTGGGGCAAAGCACGACACATAGGGTTGGTCGATCCAGGTGCCGGCCAAGTCGAGGCGGGTGGGTATCTGGCAAATGTCTTGCTTCAGTGAAGTGGACGAGCGGGCTTCGAGGCCTTCCGACGGCGTGCGTTGCAGCACCACGTATTCGATGCCGCGCTCTTCGCAGAAACGGCGCTTTTCTTCCGACGACCCGTCCTCGTTGACCACAAAAATGTCGGGTTTCAGTCGGTCGACCGTGCCGACGAAGTCCATCACGCCCGAGCCGTCGTTGATGAAGGCGTCTTTGACGTAGCGGACGGCTTTCACCATGAAGAGGCGTTCCTTTTCGGGATAGAGCGTCTTGTGTTTTTTGTAGTGCAGGATGGTGTCGTCGGAGCCAATGCCTACATAGAGGTCGCCAAACTGTGCGGCTTGGCGGAAAAACTCGACGTGGCCGCTGTGCAGCAAGTCGTAGCAACCCGATACAAATACTTTTTTGGTCATCGTTCGGCCCTCATTGGGTTATTCAGGAAATCGTCGTATGCCATGCGGATGCCGTCCTCCAATTCGGTCTTGTAGGTCCAGCCCAAGGCGGTGGCTTTGCTCACGTCGAGCAGTTTGCGCGGGGTGCCGTTTGGCCTTGTCGTGTCCCATTTGATTTCGCCTTCGTAACCAACCACTTTCGCAACCAATTCAGTCAAAGCCTTGATGGTCAGTTCTTTTCCTGTGCCCGCGTTGACGGTTTCGTTGCCGCTGTAGTGGTTCATCAAGAAGACGCAAAGGTTGGCCAAGTCGTCCACATAAAGGAATTCGCGCAGCGGCGATCCGTCGCCCCAGCAGGTCACTTCCTTCAGTCCGTTGACTTTGGCCTCGTGGAAACGGCGAATCAATGCGGGCAGCACGTGGCTATGTTCGGGATGATAGTTGTCGTTGGGGCCGTAGAGGTTGGTGGGCATCACGCTGATGTAGTCGGTGCCATATTGGCGGTTGAGGAACTCGCAGTATTTCAGTCCGCTGATTTTCGCCAAGGCGTAGGCTTCGTTGGTCTTTTCCAGTTCGCCGGTCAGCAGGCACGACTCGGTCATGGGTTGCTGGGCCATGCGGGGATAGATGCACGACGAGCCCAGAAACTCCAGCTTCTTGCAGCCGTTGCGCCATGCCGAATGGATGACGTTCATCTCCAGGATCATGTTGTCGTACATGAAGTCGGCCAATGCCGATTGGTTGGCTACGATGCCGCCCACTTTTGCCGCAGCCAGGAAGACGTATTCGGGTTTCTCTTCTGCGAAGAACTTCTCAACCTCATCTTGCCTGGTGAGATCAAGCTCTTTATGGGTTCTCAGCACCAAATTATTATAACCTTGTCTCTGTAACTCTCTGACAATGGCACTTCCTACCATGCCTCTATGTCCAGCTACGAATATTTTACTGTCTTTGTTCATATTAATCCTCCATGTGAGCTTTCAGATAGAGCTTCTTCACAAACCTCATGTCGTGGTCGACCATGATTTTGACCAAATCCTCGAAGCTGGTCTTGCGCGGGTTCCAGCCCAAGAGTGTCTTGGCCTTGGTGGGGTCGCCCAACAGCTGTTCGACCTCGGCGGGACGGAAGAAACGCGGATCCACCTCGACGAGCACCTTGCCCGTGGCCGTGTCGATGCCCTTTTCATCGACGCCTTCGCCTTCCCAACGCAAGTCGATGCCAACATGCTTGAAGGCCAAGGTGCAAAACTCGCGCACGGTGTGGTATTCGCCCGTGGCGATGACGAAATCTTCAGGCTTCTCCTGTTGCAGGATGAGCCACATGCACTCCACGTAGTCCTTGGCATAGCCCCAGTCGCGGAGCGAGTTGAGGTTGCCGAGATACAGTTTGTCTTGGTAGCCCTGCTTGATGCGTGCGGCTGCCAATGTGATTTTGCGTGTCACGAAGGTCTCGCCACGACGTTCGCTCTCATGGTTGAAGAGGATGCCGTTGACGGCGAACATGCCATAGCTCTCACGGTAGTTCTTCACGATCCAGAAGCCGTATTGCTTGGCCACGCCATAAGGCGAGCGCGGATAGAAAGGCGTTGTCTCCTTTTGGGGGACTTCCTGCACCAGACCAAACAGCTCGGAGGTGGAGGCCTGGTAGATCTTGCATTTCTTTTCCAAACCGAGGATGCGCACGGCTTCCAAGAGGCGCAATGTGCCCACGGCATCGGCCTCGGCGGTGTATTCGGGGCAGTCGAACGAGACCTTCACATGGCTCTGGGCGGCCAAGTTGTATATCTCATCGGGCTGTACCTTTTGTATGATGCGCACGAGCGACGACGAGTCGGTCATGTCGCCGTAGTGCAGGGTGAGCAGGCGCTTGTTTTTCATGTCGCGCACCCATTCGTCAAGATAAAGATGCTCGATGCGACCCGTGTTGAATGATGACGAGCGGCGGATGGTGCCATGCACGTCATAGCCTTTTTCCAAAAGAAACTCGGCAAGGAAAGAACCGTCTTGGCCCGTAATGCCGGTGATTAATGCAGTTTTGCTCATAATTGTGTTATTTGGCTGCAAAGATAGGGAAATGTTGGATTGTTTTAAAAATTCGTCTACAATTCTTTCACTTCCGCCAATGCCGAAACGAAATACCAGCGTCCGTTGCTCTCGCAATAGCATTTGTAGCGGGTGCATTGTTTCTCCCCTTTTTGGAACACGAGGCCGTTTTTCAGCAGAAAGCGGGTGCCATTGGGAAGACTTTCCACAGTGACGATGTTATCGGGATGTTTGTCGTAGCGTCGCATGACGCGTTGCAGGTTTTGGTCGGCGGTGCTGCTGGCCTTGATGTGTTGTAGGTGTTTTTGCAAGGCTTCGAGTATGTCTTTCGGGAAGACGGCTTCGGTCATGAAAGGCTTCAATAGCGAGGCGAAACGTTTTTGCCACTCTATGCCGTGAGGCTGCACCATCCTTGAACTATATTGCTGATACACATCGTAATGCGCCACTTCGTGGACATAGGTCACCAGCATCTGATAGGGGTTCAAATCCAGGTTGATGGTGATGGTACAGAGGCCGTTTTTGGTTCGTGGCGGGCGAAAGTCGCCCAGCTTTGAGGCACGCGGTCGCTTGAAGTGCAGCCTGAAACGACGTTGCTCGAAAATCTCGCCCACCATCGCGACCGAGGCTTCGGGGAAATAGCGCTTCAAAAGTTCGAGTTCTTCAGGCTTCATCGCGGGTCAAAAGGAAGGTTTCTGTGTTTTCTTGAGGGGTATAGCTCCATTTGGTGCAGCTGTTGCAGTTGCGTGGAGCGCGTCTTCTTCCTGGCACTTCCTTGGTTTTGCAGGAGGTAACAAGCAAAATCACAGCGATTGATAGTAGTGCAAACAAATATTTTTTCATATCATTTTTCTTTCTTTCACAAAACTTTCAAAGCCAACAAAACTCTTTGGGTGGGTGCGGCTCCCCAACTGGGGTAGCCGCCAGAAAGCAGGCCGGTTGGCTGCTTTCCACAACCAAGAACTGGGTTTTGGGTGTTTTGTCGGTTTTGTTTCATAATATATTAATTTGAAAGCCAGTTGGCTGGGTTTTGTCGGTTTTGTTCTTTCAATAGTTCGAAGTGCAGCTCGGTCTTGCCTTCGGTCATGTTGGTGTGGACGGTGCCGATATTTTGCTTCGTCTTCACCTTGTCGCCACGCTTGACGGTGACGTTTTCGAGGTTGGAGTAGACGGTGAAATACTCGCCGTGGCGGATGATGACAACAGTGTTTGAGCCGGTCAGTTTGGTTACGCTGGTCACTTCGCCGTCAAATACGGCACGGGCTTTCGAGCCTTCGGTGGTGGCGATGTCGATGCCGTTGTTGGTGACGGTCACCTTGTCCGAAACCACCGAGGCGTGCTTGCCATAGGTCGAGGAGACGACGCCGCGCTCCACAGGCCAGGGCAGCTTGCCTTTGTTGCTGACGAAGTTCGACGAGAGGGTCTTCTCGGAGGGTGTCAAGGCCATGCCGGTTTCTTTCTTTGGGGTTGACGGGGTGGTCGTGGTGCCTTTTTTGGCCGCGTTTTTCTTCGCCTCTTCCCTGCGTTTTCGTTCGGCTTCCTCGTTGGCCTTGCGGATTTCCTCGGCAATGATGTCGTCGATGGCCTTTTGCAGCTTTTGTGCCTGCTGTTGCTTGTTCTGGATGTCTTGCTGGATGCTGCCTTCCTTTTTCTTCAGGGCTGCCACTTGTTTGTTGAGGTCGTCTTTTTCGCCCTTCAATGCGTCTTGTTGTGCTTTTTCGTCTTTCAATAGTGCCGTTTGTTCCTCGCGGGCTTGTTGGCTGGCTTCCACGGCGCTGCTGATTTGCCGCTGGGTGGAGCTGATTTGTTCCATCTTCACCTTTCGGGCGTCGCTGAACTGGCGGATGTAGCGCAGTCGGCTGAAGGCTTGGTTGAAGTCTTCGGCGGCGAAGATGAAGGCCAGACGGTCGTAGTGGCTGCGGTTCTTGTAGGCGAAGGTGATCATCTTGGCGTATTCCTTTTGCAGCTTGCTGAGGTCGGTGTTGAGCGTCTTGATGTTGCTCTGGCCTTGGCTGATTTCCTCGTCTAAGACGGCAATCTGCTCGTTGTAAGCCTTGATGAGCTTCTCGCGTTGCTTGATTTTCTTGTCCAAGAGGTTGACCTCGTTGAGGGTCATTTCCTTGTCCTTCGAGGTCTTTTTCAGCAATTGGTTGGCTGTCGAAATCTCCTTTTGCAGCGAGGTGATTTCGCTTTGCAGTTGCTTCTTCGACTTGCCTTTGGTCTTTTGGCAATAGGCCGGATCCATAAGTGCCAATAGCAACAAAACCAATATGATATGCAGTTTCTTCATCATTTAATCCTTAAACGCATTCGTTCCATCTGATCCTTGATTCTCAGTGGGAATGTCGTCTTTTCGTTGATTCTCACGTTGTTGTATCTGATTTTGGCAGACAGGCCTCCCATCAAGAAGGTTTTCAACTGCACTGTTTGGTTTTCAACGGGCGGAAGGCCTTGGTTATTGTCCAGAAGCAAAGTTTGCAGCAAAGGCAGGCTGAGAGGCATCCCCAGTTGGGCAGAAACTGTGTCCAAAGGCTCGGCCAAGTAGGTCTTTTCCAAGCGATTAATGAGCCAAACCGAGTCGTTGCTGACTTTGGCGCGCAGCACTTCCACGCCCATCGTGGCGGTCACATTGAGCCAAACGAGGCTGTCGTTGCGCATCCGCAATTGTCCCGATAGGTCGTTGAAGTCCATGCCGTTGCCTTCGGCTTGGATGCTCATATTGGCTGTGAGCCATTCAAACGACTGCGGTGGCGTGGGCACGACGGTTTTCTTGCGCGAGGCGCAGGAGGTGGCGACGAGCAACAGGGCCATGAGTACTATGGTAATTCGTTTCGACACGATGTGTTTTTCTTATTTCATTCCTTTTGCGTCTTCCCTTAAAGCGGAATAAAGGGAATCGCGATACATAACAACTGATTTTGTTGGCAAAAATACACATTTTTGGGAATATCTCTGATTTCCGAAAACAAAACTGCCACGAATCCCAATCAATCTTGCGGGATTCATGGCAGTACGTCGATTGGCTATCAATGCCGATCGGAATTATTCACCCTCATTCTTCAAGACGGCATTAATTACCTGACGGGCCTTATATTTGTCCACCAATCCAGAATGCCCAGCCAAATTTTCTTTTAGGCAAGAAAAATTGGTGGAAAAAGCGAAAAAATGTAATTTTGCAAGGTTAAAAAGCCCCGTAGGGGCGACACATCAATAAGCAGGCGACGTGAGTCCCTGCTCTAAAAACAGCAAAATATGAACACACAAAACCTCCAAAAATCCTACGAACTGGCCCGCGAGCGCTACGCAGCCCTCGGCATCGACACCGACAAGGCCATTGAGACCTTGGAAAAGACCCCCATCTCGCTGCACTGCTGGCAGACCGACGACGTGCTCGGCTTCGAGAGCAACGCCGGCCTCTCAGGTGGCATACAAACCACCGGCAACTATCCGGGTCGCGCCCGCACCATCGACGAGGTGCGCAAGGATCTCGAATTTGTGAAGTCGCTTTTGGCGGGCACGCAGCGTGTCAACCTACATGAAATCTATGGCGACTTCGGCGGGAAGTTCATCGACCGCGACCAAGTGGGTGTCGAGCACTTCCAGAGTTGGATCGACTGGGCCAAGTCGGTCAAGATGAACCTTGATTTCAACAGCACCTCGTTCGGTCACCCCAAGAGCGGGGATTTGAGCCTGGCCAATCCCGACCCCGAAATCCGCAATTTCTGGATTGAGCACACCAAACGCTGCCGCCGCATTGCCGACGCGATGGGCAAGGCCCAAGGCGACCCGTGCATCATGAACATTTGGGTACACGACGGCCTGAAGGACATCACCGTGGAGCGCAAACGCTATCGCGAGATTTTGGCCGAATCATTGGATGAGATTTTGGCCGAACCGCTATCCGACATGAAATCATGCGTCGAGGCCAAGCTCTTTGGCATCGGGTTGGAGAGTTTCACCGTCGGCTCGATGGACTTCTACGAAGGCTACTGCGCCACGCGCAAGGTCATCTACACGCTCGACACGGGTCACTACGAGCCTACCGAGAATGTGGCCGACAAGGTCTCGTCGCTGCTCCTCTATGTGCCCGAGCTGATGCTCCACGTCAGTCGCCCCATCCGTTGGGACTCCGACCACGTGACCATCATGAACGACCAGACTTTGGACCTGTTCAAGGAAATCGTCCGCGCCGAAGCCCTCAACCGCGCCCACATCGGCCTCGACTACTTCGACGCTTCCATTAACAGAATAGGTGCCTACGTCATCGGCACCCGCGCCACGCAGAAATGCCTACTGCAAGCCCTGCTTGAGCCGCTTGATATGCTTCGCAAGTATGAAGACAACGGCCAAGGCTTCGAGCGTCTGGCTTTGCTGGAAGAGATGAAGTCGCTACCATTCGGTGCCGTCTACGACTACTTCAATTTGAAGAACAACGTGCCAGTGGGCGAGGAATTCATTGGCTGCATCCAACAGTATGAGAAAGAGGTAACGTTAAAGAGATAATATTGACACGGGACTGCGGGACACGAGACACGGGACGGACAAAATCTCGAGTCCCGCGTCCCGAAGTCTCGAGTCCAAAAACAAACACTATGAACAAAGGAAGTCTAAAAAGCACCATCGCCGTCTCGTTGACGAATTATCTGGATGCCGGTGCCATCGTCGCAGGTGCCAGCGGTCTGACGTTGTGGCAAAAATACCTCGGCCTCACCGAGGTGCATCTCGGCTGGCTCAACTTTATCAGTGCCAACTGCTTGGGTGCCGCCATCGGTGCCATCATCGGCGGTTTCTTGGCCGATAAATACGGGCGCAAGTTCATTTACACCTACAATCTTTTGGTGTATATGCTTGGCGTGCTCCTCATCATGCTCTCCGCCAACTTCCCGATGCTGCTCGCCGGTTTCTTGGTGACGGGCATCTCGGTCGGCATCGGTGTGCCTGCCTCGTGGACCTACATCTCAGAAAGCTCGGAGACCAACAACCGTGGCCGCAACATTTGCATCTCGCAGATGTCGTGGGGCTTCGGCCCGATGATTATCCTGCTTTTGGGCATGTTCTTCGCTCCCGACGGCTACCTGTTTGGCTGGGTGGAAAGCATCGCCCATGCCATTGGCGGCGCCGACCTGCCACAGGAGGCCGTCAATGTGTTCAGCTCGCGCATCGTGTTCTTCTCGCTACTGTTGGTCGCTTTCATTGCCTGGAACATGCAGCGCAAACTCGAAGAAAGCAGCGAGTGGAAGGAAAGTCAAGCGACGGCCAAGGCCAAAGGCGAAGACACCGGACTTTGGCACGCCTTCAAGGTGCTGTTCTCCAACAAAATTGCCATCAAGACTGCGTGTTTCTTGGCTGTCATCTACCTCACTTGGAACCTTGTGGCTTCCGTTCTGGGCTTCTTCCAGCCTCACATCTACGAAACCGCAGGCGGCATCAGCAACGAACAAGCCAACTGGATGAACTGCATCCAATGGGCCATCATCGTGGGCGTCACCTTCATCACTTCGACCTTCATTGACAAGGTCAGCCATAAGTTGGTTTACATCCTCGGCCTGCTTTTCGCCCTTGGCGCTTGGGTTGTCATCGTCGCCTTTGGCGTGAACGGCACCGCTTCATTGTGGCTTTTCACCATCCTTTGGGGCATCGAAGGCGGCATGTCGGTGCAGATTTTCTATGCCTTATGGGGTTCAGAGCTGTTCCCAGCCAAGTTCCGTGCCGGTGCGCAGGGACTGATGTTCTTCGTGGTGAGAGGCCTCTCGGCCTTGTGGGGACTCGTCTTCACCTTCATCTATGGCGAAAACGGCGAAGGCTTCACCGTGGCCGCCTGGTGCATGATCGGGCTGCTGCTCATCTCGTTGATAGTGGGCGTCATCGGTTGCCCCAACACCCGTGGGAAGTCGCTCGCACAGATTACTAAGGAACGGTATGGAGAAAACTATTGAAACATGGAAAGCATCCTAAACAACAACACCGAACTGAAACAGCGCATCGACCAAGTTGCCGAGGTGGCCGGCTACCTCTGGCAGAAAGGCTGGGCCGAGCGCAACGGCGGCAATATCGTCATTAATATCACCGACCAAATCAATTCCCAATATGTACGGCTGCCGCAATGCGACAGCCCTACAACCCCAATCTCCATTGGGACGACCTTGCCGCATCTGAAAGGCTGCTATTTCTTCTGCAAGGGCACCAACCGCCGTATGCGCGACCTCGCCCGATGGCCCATGGACAACGGCTCCGTCATCCGCATCACTGACGACTGCGCCCATTACGAAATCATCGCCGACAAGCCCGTGAAGCCTACTTCAGAACTGCCTTCTCACCTTAGCGTACACAATTACCTGATTGCCAAAGGATCGCCTTACAAAGCCTCGCTCCACACTCATCCCATCGAACTCGTGGCCATGACGCACCACCGTCCGTTTTTGGAGAAAGACGTGCTGACCAAAATCCTCTGGTCGATGATACCCGAAACGCGGGCTTTCTGTCCGAAGGGTTTGGGCATCGTGCCCTACTTGTTGCCTTCGAGCGTCGAACTCGGCGAAGCTACCATAAAAACCATCAATGAGGGCTACGACGTGGTGATGTGGGAGAAGCACGGCGTGTTTGCCGTCGACAACGACATCATGTCGGCCTTCGACCAAGTGGACGTGCTCAACAAAGCCGCGCAAATCTACATGAGTGCCCGCAACATGGGCTTCGAGCCAGAAGGCATGAGCGAGGCGCAGATGAAGGAATTGGCGGATGTGTTTGGGTTATAATCCCATAATTGTGTATTTTTGCGAATCTAAACAAGTTAAACTATGAGCGCGGCAGAACAAGCAATGAATTACGACTTGGCCATTGAAATCATTAATTTGATGAGGATGTTGGCAAGTAAACAAAAAGATAAAGCTACAACTGAAGAAGAACGCAAGACATTAGAAGAAAGAATCGACATGTATTGCTATGAGGAAGGTGTATTGACAGGTAGAAATGGAAACGAAAAAGCACGAGCATCTCTTTATGATAAAGTGTTTCGTCTTTATTCTCCAATAATCAAAGCGACCTATGCCAACCTTTGAGGTTTTGAAGATTTTCGAAGAGTCTAAAAAATGGCTCTTAAAAGACATCGTTCCCGACAACCAACCATTTGGCGTTCTTTTGGGTGGACAAGGTGCCGTTGGGAAGGGTCAATTGAACCTTTGGGCGGAAAGGTTGTTTCCTGACAAGCATTTTCTTGCCATTAATGGTGATAACTATCGTATCTGGCACCCTCGTTTTGGTGAACTCAGCAAAGACGTTTGGAACTACTCGAAAGAAACCCAGGTTTTTTCTAATGTTTTTACCGAAGGACTAATCCAAGAAGCCATAAACCAACGATTTAGTTTTGTGGTGGAAGGCACCATGCGCTCGTCTTCCGTTCCTATGCGAACTGCCGAAAAACTCCGCTCCAACGGCTACGGAACAGCTGCCTTTGCCATTGCCGCTTGCAGGGAGTTTTCATTGTTGAATGCCTTTGTCCGCTATTTCAAGGAAGTGCAGACCAAAGGCTTCGGTAGGATGATTGACATCGAGTCGCACAACCATGCCGTTGAGGGATTGCCAACATCATTAGACCTGCTTTATCAAGAAAAAGCTGTGGAAAGGATTTGCCTTTTTGACTGTTTTGCCAAAAGCCAAATTGCTGATTACCAATTGACAAATGGTAACTGGAACGACAAGACAAAACCTTCCAAGGTAATAATAGCTTTGAGGGAACAGCAAAAAAGAGACCACGAAGCCATTGAAACCTTATTGAATGAAAGCAAAACGATTTTGAGCCAATTGGATAATGAATTAATAAGGGAACAGATGGCAAATGCATACAATCAACTAACAGCGGTTTATCATGGCAAGTAATTGTGATTTCAAATTAATAACAATGTAATCAATTCAAAATCAAATAAAAATGAAAAGAAATCATCTACTCATTATCGCATTGTCAGCCTTAGGCACGGCCTTCGCCAGCTGTACCAGCAACACCCCAAAACAAACCACCGAAACCACCACGGAACCAGAGCTTTACGCCTCCCACAAACCCTACACCCGTTGGTGGTGGTTCTCGTCGGAAATTGACAACAAGGACGTGAAAGACCAACTCGTTTGGCTGCGCGACCACGGTTTCGGCGGCGTCGAAATCGCATGGATCTACCCGATGGGCTTGGACTCCACCACCGTCCATCCCGAATTCCTCTCGCCCGAATGGGCCTCACACGTCAACTTCGCCAAACGCACTGCCGACTCGCTCGGCCTCGGCTGCGACTTCACCTATGGCACCCTTTGGCCCTTCAGCGATGCCAACCTTCCCGCCAACGACCAAACACGCACCTATTTCGAAAACGATGACTGCCTTGCGGGAAAGTCGGTGGAATCGGCTAATCGCGGCTACACCTGGGACTTCCCCCGCGAAGCCCGCATCCTCAACCATCTTGACAAAAACGCTTTCTATCGCTATGCCGATAAGATGAACAAGGGACTTGCCGAGGCTTACAAAGGCAGCAAGTCGGGCGTGTTCGTCGACTCGTGGGAAGTGGAAACCCAATACGCCTGGACACCTGGTTTTGGCGAGACCTTCATGCAAGAGCATGGCTACGACATCACGCCATACATGGAAAACCGTACCCTTTTGGATGAAGAAAACGCTGATGTGTTCTACGACTATATGCACACGCTGTCGGGCTATGTGTTGAACGATTTTTATCAACCTTTCGCCGACAATGCCACCAAGGTAGGGGCCTTCTCGCGTGCCCAGTGCGGCGGTGCCCCCACCGACCTGCTGACCGCCTTCACCCTCGTCGACGTGCCCGAAACCGAAGCCATCCTCTACGAACCTTGCTTCAGCAAGATTGCAGCCTCGGCAGCCACCCTCGCCGACAAGCCTGCTGTCACCGCCGAGACCTTCACCTGCGCCTACGGTTGGACCAGCCTGCGCTACAAGAACGGTCGCGGCCAAAGCCCCCACCAAGGTCGCGAGCAAATCGCCGACCTCAAGCTCATCTGCGATGCGCTCTTCGCCAACGGCACTAACCAAATCATCTGGCACGGCTTCCCCTATAATAAGGTGGGCGACACGACGAACCACTTCTACACCACCTGCCAAATCAGCACCAATGAAGATAATAATTTGACTGGCAACGATTTGACCGATTTCAACAACTATATGACCAAGGTCTCCGAATATATGCGTAAAGGCAAGAACTATAGCGATTTGGCCGTTTATATGCCTCTTGAGGACGCTTGGATGGGCGGCACCTATCCCGACTTGGTGCGCAAGGTGAAAGCCTTCTTCTGGGGCGAGTACGAGATGCGCTTCATCAACACGCCGGAGGAATTCAAGGGAATGCAGCCTATTTGGGTGAACGAACATTTCCTGAAGTCGGCCACCTTCGAGAACGGCATTTTGCACTGTGGCGAAGCCGATTTCAAGGCCCTGTATTGCGATGTGGAATATATGGAAATGAGCGCATTGAAGGAAATCATCCGTCTGGCCGAGGCTGGGCTGCCTGTTATCGTCAAACGCACGCCCAAGGAACCAGGCATGGTGAAACATGCTGAATATGAAAATCATATCGAACAACTTGTACGGCTGCCACAGTGTGACAGCCCTACAACACCGCTGATTGAGGGCGAAAACCTTCCCGATTTCTGGATCCGCGAGGACAACGACACCTATTATATCTTTGTCGCCAACCCGATGACCCAGACCATCGAATATCCTTTGGACTACTGCTATGCCTTCACCGACCAAGGCGCAACCCGTCAAATCACCGTCAACCACCATGGAAAGACTGAGGCTTATACATTGAATTTCAAGCCAATGGAATCCATTATGCTGAAAGTCGACGCTAACGGCATTGAACAAATTAATTTGGGATTTGAACCCAAAAGGATGCGCGAACAATAATTTTCCTACCTTTGCGGAAACAAAATGAATAGCTCTATGAAACACATTGCTTTTATCCTTTTGGCATTCCTTGCCCTCACGTCGTGCACCGACGACACGCTCAACGTCAGCATCACCAACGCGAATGTGGAACAACAAGTGCGCCCGATGCCTTTGGCCACGGCCACACCACGTTTCAGCTGGAACTTTGAGGCCACAGATGCCAATGATGTTGTTCAACAAGACTACCGTATCATCGTGGCCTCGACCGCCGAAAACGCCAAAAACAACGTCGGCGACCTTTGGGACTCGGGTGTGACGGAATCGAGCCAAATGCTCTACGTTCCCTACGCTGGCAAGCCTTTGCAAAGTCGCGACAAGGCGTTCTGGAAAGTCATCGCCACCGCTTCCAGTGGGGACGCGAAAGCCAAAGTGGAAAGCGAAGTCAAATCGTTTGAAATCAGCCTGTTGAACCAAGACGACTGGCAAGCGAAATGGATTGGCCACGAGTTTGACGACGACGTTTTGGTGGGCAAAACCCGCATCGCGGCGCGTTATCTGCGCAAGGAGTTTGCCCTGAAAAACGACATCAAGTCCGCAAGGCTTTACGTCAGCGGCATGGGTGTTTACAGCGCCTACCTCAACGGCACCGAAGTCGCGCCCGACGAGCTGCTAAAGCCCACGCTTTCGTGGTACTCGAAGCGTGTCTATTTCAATACCTACGACGTGACCGACCAACTGCAAAATGGCGACAACGCCATCGGCATCATACTCGAAGGCGGTCGCTACACGGCCATCCGCCACAATGCCGAAAACCCCAATTGGGACGGCACCGAACACGTGTTTGCCTTTGGCACGCCACGACTGCTGCTCCAACTTGAAGTGACCTATAACGACGGCCAAAAGGAGACTATCGTCAGCGACGACAGTTGGAAGATCACCAACCGAGGCCCCATCCGCACCGCCAACGAATGGGACGGCGAAACCTACGACGAGAACTTTGACCTCGGCGACTGGAACAAAGCAAAATACGACGACTCCGAATGGCTCCAAGCCGAACTCGTGGAGGCCCCCGAAGGCGAACTTTCGGCCCAACCCAACCCTAACATCACCGTAATGGAGAAACTGAAACCCGTCGGTATGTTTCAAAAAGGCGACAAATGGTACTTGGACATGGGCCAAAACATGGTCGGCCTCATCGACATGAAGGTGCGCGGCCAACAACCTGGTGACGTCATCACGCTTCGTTTCGCCGAACTTCTGAAAGACGACAGCACACTCTACACCGCCAACCTCCGCAGCTCCGAGAACATTGACCATTATATTTGTGGTGTACAGACGTTGCGCGCAACGTCTCTACCTGTTTCTTGGCATCCGATGTTCGTCTACCACGGCTTCCGTTATGTTGAAATCTCTGGCCTGCGCGAAACGCCCAACATGGACGACTTCGAGGGCTGGGTGATTTATGACGAAATGCCAGTGACGGGTTCGTTTGAGACCTCCAACGAAATCATCAACGCGGTCTACAAAAATGCCTACTGGGGCATCCGTGGCAACTACCGCTCGATGCCCACCGACTGCCCGCAGCGCGATGAGCGCATGGGCTGGACCGGCGACCGCACCACGGGCAACTACGGTGAGTCGTACATCTTCGGCAACCACCAACTCTACGCCAAGTGGCTCACCGACGGCGACGACAGCCAAAAGGAAAACGGATCGCTGGCCAACGTCATCCCGCCCTATTGGCGCGGCTACACCGACAACATGACCTGGCCAGGTGCTATGGTCACCGTCACCGACATGCTTTACACCCGCTTCGGCGACATGGAACCCATTCGCCAGCACTACGACGCCTGGAAGAAGTGGATCGTCCACATGAAGGACGACTACATGCGAGGCGGCCTCATGCCCAAAGACACCTACGGCGACTGGTGCATGCCGCCCGAGAGTCTCGAACTCATCCACTCCAAAGACCCCAACCGCATCACCGAGGCAACGGTCATCTCTACGCCATTCTATTGCTACCTCTGCGGCAAGATGGCCAAGTTTGCCGAAATCCTTGGCAAGCCCGAAGACGTCGACTTCTTCAACCAGGAAATCACCACCTCGACCATTGCCTTCAACGACAAATACTTCAACCGCGTGACAGGTGTCTATGCCAACAACACGGTGACGGCCAACATCTTGCCTTTATGGTTCGGAATGGTACCTAAAGGGCTGGAAGATAGAGTAATGGAAAGCATCATCGACAAGACGATGAACGAATGTGGTGGCCATGTGTCGACGGGCGTCATCGGCATCCAGCAGCTGATGCGCTGCCTGACCGAATACGGCCATGGCGACCTCGCCCTGAAGATTGCCAGCAACGACACTTATCCTAGTTGGGGCTACATGGTGCGCAGCGGTGCCACCACCATCTGGGAACTCTGGAACGGCAACACCGCCGACCCCGCCATGAACTCGGGCAACCATGTGATGCTCCTTGGCGACCTCATCCTTTGGGAATACGAATACCTCGCCGGCATCCGTGCCATGGAGCCAGGCTACAGCAAAATCCAACTCAAGCCCTATCCCATCGAGGGATTGGATTTCGTGAATTGCGCCTACAACTCCGTCTCGGGCCGCATCGAAAGCTCATGGAAGCGTAATGGCAACCACTTCGAGTGGGACTTCACCATCCCTGCCAACACCACGGCTGAGGTATACGTGCCCACTGCCGACGGTTACGAAGTGAGAACCTATGGTAGCGGAAAATATTTCCTCTCGTCAGAACTATAAAATACTGATTATCAAAATACAAATCGCCCATCTACGGTATTCCTGATGGAATCTGTTGATGGGCGATTTGTATGAAACCAAATGAATCACACAGCGGATCATGCAGTTTGTTCTCTCGCTCCCGCGCCAAACCATGCGTTCAAGGTCTCCTCGACCTTGGCGTTGATTTCGGGTGTAATCTTGTTTTGCACCTTCTTGATGACGTAAACCACGGCGAGTCCTTCGTCGAGGGCGCCAAGGATTTTGTGCGCCTTGAACGAAATCAAACTGAACGGCATGACGGTGTAGAGGATGGCTCCCACAATGAGGGCTTTCTCGATGGTTGTCGTCTCACCCACAGTCAGCACATAATAGAGCTGAAGCAAGGGCTTGGTGGCCACTCGACCTGCCTTTTTGGCATAGTTGCCGATTTTTCCGAACACGTCGGTCGACTTGGCTTTCCAATCGACGCTTTTCAGCTTTTCCAATTGCTTATTGATGTCCTTGCCTGCAATGACATAGGCCAAAACGGTGATGCAGATAATGGAGATAATCATAGTGGTTCGTGTTTTACATTATTAATAACTCACTTACTTGTCAAATATTGTTCCAATTGTCGGAGTGTCATAGCTTCACGCGGTCGGGGTTCTCGGCGATGAACTGGCTCCAGTCGGGGCGGCGGTGCGCCTTGGCCTTCTCGGTGGTGTGTTTGGTGTAGTTCACGTCGCGGCCCTTGCTGATGCTGTGGCACACGGCGGCGGCCACGGCATCGGTAGCATCAAAAAACTGCGGGTCTTGGTCGGTTTTGAGGATGAAATGCACCATCTTGGCCACCTGTTCCTTCGAGGCGTTTCCGTTGCCCGTGATGTTCTGCTTGATGGTCTTGGGCGAATACTCGAAAATCGGGATGTCGCGATAGAGCGCAGCAGCCATGGCCACCCCTTGGGCACGCCCCAGCTTCAGCATTGATTGCACGTTTTTGCCGAAAAACGGCGCCTCAATGGCCAATTCGTCGGGATGGTATTCGTTGATGATTTCGAGCACGCGCTCGAAGATCTTCTTCAGCTTGAGGGCTTGGTTTTCCAGTTTCTTCAAGTTGATGACCCCCATCGTGATGAGTTCCATCTGTTTACCCTGCTCGCGGATGACGCCGTAGCCCATCACCATCGTGCCCGGGTCGATGCCTAAGATGATTTTTTCGGAGTCCATCTCTTTACTTTGCCGCAAAAATAATCATTTTTCGATTATCCAAGAGCCTTAAGCCGGTTTCGGAAGTCATCTCCCAACGGCACTCTCATAGAATTGTTTCCTCTGCGTTCGGCTGACTTTGAACTGCAGTATTTGACCCAACACGAGGTCGCATGAATACAAGGTCTGTATTTGCGAGATAAAAAGACGGTCGTAACGAATGCTTTGAGTGGCTTGCTGCTCCTTCATGAAAAGCACAGCCTGCTCGACTTGAGGCAAATCGAGGTCGTCCTTGGTGAAGACGAAGAGGCCAAACTCGCTGAAATCGCCATAAAAACCGTCGTTCACCTTGTTCATCTTGATTTCGAGGATGCGCTTCAGAGGCAAGGCCATCGACCAATACTCGTACTCGTTGCTGCCCATGAGGCTACCGTCGCCCAAGCCGTAGGCATAGCCGCTTTGCTCGATTTGGCGCAGCACGTCGTGGTTCACTTCCACAACTTCCTTGCCCGCCATCTCGTTCACCAAGGCGTTGGCTATATGCTTGTTTTCGGGGATGGCACGCGTCACCTCGATGCCGATGCCCAGCACTTCGTCCTGCAAATCAGGACGGTCGCGATTGACCAAATGCGCATAATGCTCGCCCAAAAGGGAGGCTAACGAAGCCATCGCATAGCGCTCAAAGAAACAGGTGTCGAATTTCGGTGATAGCATTTCTTATAGATAACATTTTAATTTCCATCGTGAATCATTTCAAAAGGTCTGCTAATCTCTGGCATAAC
>CAMKAR010000001.1 GCA_946410535.1 uncultured Bacteroidales bacterium | reverse complement strand
AAAGGTGTCGTCCAGTGTGCTCATCCCGCGACCTGAGACCGAAGAGCTTGTGCAGAAGATTTGTGATTCCTTTCAAAATACAAAACCTAGCCTCCTATGTCATTCCGGCGAGGGCAGGTGCGGGAGCATGGAATCTATAGGAGGCGGCCCAAAACAGCAATATTCTTCTATCCGTATCTGGGACATCGGCACAGGCTCGGGCTGTATCGCCATCGCCTTGGCCAAGCTTTTCGAGAACGCCGAAGTCTATGCCTTCGACATTTCAGAGGCGGCCCTGGAAGTTGCCCGCGAAAACGCCGGACTCAACAATGCCAAAGTACACTTCATTTGCGACGACGTGCTGCATCCAAAATCCGAAATCTTCACCCAACCTGTGGATTTGGTGGTGAGCAACCCGCCCTACGTCTGCGACAGCGAGCGCACTGCGATGGAGGCCAACGTCCTCGACTGGGAGCCGGAATCGGCCCTTTTCGTCCCCGACGACGACCCGCTGCGCTTTTATCGCCAGATTTTGGCTTTGGCAAAAAAGCAGCTGAATCATGGAGGCCAAGTCTGGTTCGAAATCAACGAGCGGATGGGGGAAGAGATTCTTTCGCTTTGCCGCGAAACCGGTTTTGATTGCACCGAAATCATGCTTGATTTTAATGGCAGACCGCGATTCTGCCATACCCGATAGTTTTTTGGTGAAGTTAAAAACATAAATCGGGACAAAGCTGTTTGACTTTGTCACAGGTTTCAACGGAACTTTTGTATCTTTGCAGCGTTAAACAAATTTCGGTTTGGACCATGCACACCCTTTCGGTCGTCATCATCACCCTGAACGAGGAGCGCAACATCAAGCGCTGCTTGGATTCCGTCGCGCCCGTGGCCGACGAAATCATTGTGGTTGACAGCCATTCCACCGATGCGACCGAAGCCATCTGCGACCGCTACGGCGCGAAGTTCTTCACCCAGGACTGGCTCGGCTACGTCGACCAGAAAAACTTAGCCAACGACCTCGCCACCTGCGACCTCATCCTATCCATCGATGCCGACGAAGCCCTTTCGGAAGAATTGGCCAAATCCATTCAAAACATTAAGAACCAGCCCATTGAGAACAAGGCATTTTCCATGAACCGACTGATGAACTACTGCGGCAAATGGATTAGGCACGGTGGTTGGTATCCCGACGTGAAAGTCAGGATTTTCAGGCGCGGAAGGGCCGAATGGACGGGCAAAAAAGTCCACGAAACGCTTGCCTTGGCCGAACCGACCGAGATTGTGCATCTCAACGGCGACTTGTTGCACTTTTCGTTTTACACAGTCGAAGAACACATCCGACAAAACGAGAAATTCGCCCTGCTGTCCGCCGAAGAAATGGTGGAAGCCGGCAAGAAAGCCACACTTTTCAAGGCCTACACCCACGCCGTGTGGAAATTCCTGCGCGACTTCATCTTCAAGGCTGGCTTCCTGGACGGAAAAACGGGGTTCACCATCAGCAGAATCAATGCCAAGTGCGTGGGACTCAAGTATAAAAAGGCCATCGAACTCAACCAAAACAGGGAAAAATGAGGATAGGATACGACGCAAAACGGGCTTTCTGCAACCATCGCGGTTTGGGCAACTACAGCCGCGAAACGATTCGCATTGTCGCATCGCATTTCCCTGATGCCCAGTTGGATTTGTTCACGCCGAAAATCGATTCGTCCATCCAATTCGATTGTCCACAAAATGCCACAATCATCCAGCCGAAAAGCGCTGTTTTACACTCGCTATGGCGCACTTTCGGCATCACGAAAGAAGCTGAGAAACAACATCTTGACCTCTATCACGGCCTCAGCCACGAACTGCCCTACGGCATCGAAAAGACCAAAATCCCCACATTGGTCACCATGCACGACCTGATTTTCGTCCGCCATCCCGAGCTTTATCCTTTCATCGACCGCAAACTCTACGAAACCAAGTACTTGCGCAGCTGTCGCGTTGCCGACCGTATCATCGCTGTCAGCCAGCAGACGAAAAACGATCTCATGGATTTGTGGCACATCGAAGACGCGAAAATCGAAGTCGTTTACCAAGGCTGCCATCCTGCATTTCATCGGCAAGTGACTGAAGACGAGAAGCAAAGCCTCAGGGAAAAATACGACCTTCCCTTGACCTACCTGCTCAACATAGGCGCCATCGAGCCGCGCAAAAACCAATTGTTGATTTTGAAAGCCTTAGTAGCGGGGCAAATCGACCTCCCTTTGGTCATTGCCGGACGAAAAACAGATTATCTTGGTGAGCTTCAAGAATTTATTGCAAAAAACAGGCTCTTGAACCGTGTCATTTTCCTTCCCGATATTGATTTCGACGACCTGCCCGCCCTCTATCAAAGCGCGTATCTTTTCATTTATCCTTCTCAATACGAAGGCTTTGGCATCCCGATTGTGGAGGCCATGCAAAGCGGTGTGCCTGTCATCGCGGCCAAGGGAAGCTGTCTTGAGGAAAGCGGTGGTCCCGACAGCCGCTATGTTTCGTCCAACAGTGCCGTCGAGTTGGCCGAACAAATCATGATCCTTGACAGAAACAAAGAATTGAGAAACAACATGATAGAAAAAGGCAAAGCCTACGCCCAACAATTTTCGGACGAGGCCATCGCCGCCCATCTCATGCAGTTGTACCAATCGTTGACCAAACACTAACTACCATGGAACCTGTTTTCTCCATCATCATCCCCAGTTGGAACAACCTCCCCTACTTGAAGGTTTGCGTCGACAGCATTCGGAAGAACTCGGCCTATCCGCACCAAATCATCGTCCACGTCAACGAAGGCACCGATGGCACATTGGAATGGGTTCAGAATGAAGGACTTGACTATACATTTTCGGAGCGCAACATCGGTGTTTGCCAAGCCTGCAACATGATGCGGACTCGCGTCAAGACCAATTACATTTTTTATTTGAACGACGACATGTACCTCCTGCCCGGCTGGGACACTGCACTAATGGACGAAATCAAGTCGCTGCCCGACAAGCTGTTTTTCCTCTCAGGAACGATGATACAGCCACATAACTACCTGGATGTCGGCATCTTGGCCAATTATGGCGACAGCGTCGAGACCTTCGATGAGGCGCGATTGCTGAAAGAATACATGCAACATCCCATGGCCGACTGGCGCGGCGCCACCTGGCCACCCAACCTGATGCACCGCGACGTTTGGGACTTGGTGGGCGGCTACAGCATCGAATACTCGCCCGGCATGTACTCCGACCCCGACCTGACTGCAAAACTCTGGATGGCCGGCGTGCGCCATTTCAAAGGCTTGGGCAACTGCCGCGCCTACCATTTCGAGACGAAAAGCACACAAAGAGTACGCAAAAACAACGGAAGCCTCCAATTTCTGTTCAAGTGGGGCATCACCAACCGCATGATGCGCCAAAACCTGACCCAACTTGGCACGCCATTTGCCGAGGCTGCCAATCCAAAACCCATCAAAAGCAGCTTTTCGTGCCGATTGAAAGCCATTTGGACACTATTAACCGGCAAACAATTCGGGCCCGTAGACCCGCTGAAACCTTGAACATAACATTAACAAAGTCAACATAAAACACTATGGATAAATCATTTGAAGAAGAAGTGGAACGCACCGTTGCCGTGCTGAAAGCAGGAAAGACCATCCTCTACCCCACCGACACCATTTGGGGCGTGGGTTGCGACGCCACCAACAGCAAAGCGTGCGAGCGCGTCTACGAAGTGAAGCAACGCCCCGCCAACAAGAGCCTCATCATCCTTGTGGACTCTGCCGAAAGGTTGAAAGACTACGTCGTCGACGTGCCAGCCATTGCATACGACCTTATATCACACGCTGTCAACCCTTTGAGCATCGTTTTTGCACAGAGCAAGAACCTGGCAAGAAACATCTCGGCTGACCATTCGGTGTGCATCCGCGTGGTCGACAACGAGTTTTGCAAGGAGGTCATCCGTCGACTTGGCAAACCCATCACTTCCACCTCGGCCAACCTGTCGGGGCAACCTTCAGCCATGATTTTCAGCGACATCAGCGAGGAGCTGAAAAACTCGGTGGACTATGTCGTCCAGCTTTACCACGACAGTTTCTCCAAGCCCAAGAGCTCGACCATCATCAAGCTCAAGGAGGACAACACTTTTGAGATTTTGAGGCAATGAAAAACCTATTTCATAGAAATTGATTATTTTTGCAGCATAAATAATTAGGAAAATGAAAATCAAGCTTTTATTTACCACCCTGCTATTGCTAACGGCAAGTCTTAACTATGCCCAAGTCCAACACGAAAGCGACTCCGTTGCCTTGACTAACGTTAAAGAGATTGCAGCACCTGGTATTGACACAACCATTTATAACAATGTGGAAAAAATGCCGACTTTTCCTGGCGGCGAGTTTAAGATGTACGAATTCCTCGCCATGAATATACGTTATCCACAACGCGCCAGAGAAGACGGCTACAGCGGCACTGTCTACGTCAGATTCGTTGTCGAGCCAGATGGTACAATAACGAATATTGAGGTTGCAAAAGGTGTGGGCGGAGGTTGTAGCGAAGAAGCCGTCCGTGTCGTAAAAATGATGCCTAACTGGATCCCAGGAGAGGCTTTCGGCAAAAAAGTCAGAGTTACTTATACCTTGCCTATCAATTTCAGGTTGCAGTAAGACCAATCAAATCAAATACGTCGCAATCAGAGAATGTGACAGAAATTTTGCGTAACTTTGCAGGCTAAAATAATCGGCCCATGAAATCACTGAAAGCATTATTACTCGCTGCGGTCTGCCTCGTTTCGGTTGCCGCAACTGCCCAAATTCAACCCAACAGACCCCAACAGCCACAAACGAAAGGTCAGCTGAACGCCCAGAAACTGGCTTCAACGCTTTACCTTATTGAGAACTTCTACGTCGACACGGCCAATATCGACAAGGTGACGGAAGACGCCATCGTGGCCGCATTGAAGGAACTCGACCCCCACTCGGCCTACATCTCGAAAAAGGATGTGGAGAAAGCTAACGAACCGCTTGTGGGCAGCTTCGAAGGCATCGGTGTGACCTTCCAGCTCATCCGCGACACCATCACCGTCATCAGCCCCACGGCGGGAGGACCGTCGGAGAAGGTGGGCATCATGGCCGGTGACCAAATCATCAAGATCGACGGTGAGGATGCCTTCGGAAAGAAAGTCGACAACGAATACGTAGCCAAGCACCTGCGCGGCAAGAAAGGCTCGAAAGTGACCGTCAGCGTGAAGCGCGGCAACGACAAGGAACTCCTCGACTTCGAGATCATCCGCGACAAGATTCCGTTGAACAGCATCAACGCGGCCTATATGCTTGACAACCATGTGGGTTACATCAAACTCGACCGCTTTGCGCAAGAGTCGACGCAAGAGTTCAAGGAAGCCTTGGCCAAACTGCAAGCCCAAGGGATGGAGTCGCTCATCTTCGACCTACGCGGCAACACGGGCGGCTACCTCAACACCGCCATCGAGCTTGTCGACCAGTTCATCACCGAGAACAAACTCATCGTCTTCACCGAAGGCATCAACTCGCCCCGACAGGAATGGAGAAGCACGAAATCAGGACTTTACACCCTCGGCAAACTCATCGTCTTGATTGACGAAGGTTCGGCCTCGGCCAGCGAGATTTTCTCGGGTGCCATGCAAGACCACGACCGTGGCGTGGTCATCGGTCGCCGCTCGTTCGGCAAGGGCTTGGTTCAGAGACCTTTCAACCTGCCTGACGGCTCACAAATCCGCCTCACCACATCGCGTTACCACACCCCTTCGGGACGCTGCATCCAACGGCCTTATGAGAATGGCGTTGAGGATTATGCCAAGGAGATGACCAAACGGTTGGAGCACGGCGAATACTTCCATGCCGACAGCATCCACTTCCCCGACTCGTTGAAATACAAGACCGACGGCGGGCGCACCGTTTACGGCGGTGGCGGCATCATGCCCGACATCTTCATCCCCGTCGACACCTCTTTTAATAGCAAGCTCTACACCAACCTCGTCCGCAAAGGCGCCTTGAACCGCTTCACCACCGACCATGCCCTCAAGCACCGCGACGACATCAAGGCCGAATATGGCGATTTCAAGAACTTCAACAAGAAATTTGAAGTCGGACAAGACCTCGTTGAAGGCTTGAAGAAAGCCGCCGAGGAAGCCAAGGTGGAATGGAACGACGAGCAATTCAAGCGTTCGGAGAAGTTTATCCTCCTGCAAATGAAGGCCTTGATTGCCCGCAATGTATGGGAGACGCAACAATACTACGAGGTGATGTCCTCCATCGACCCTGGCATCCGCAAAGCGATGGAAATCCTCGGCAACGAAAAGGAATACAAACGCATCTTGAAAGGCAAATAATCCATTTCGACAATTTTTCATTCCCATTAATACACATTTCCCGAAGTTTTTGGAACAGACTTCGGGAAATTTTTCTATTTTTGCGGTTTGATTTTCGTGCTAAAAACAGAAACAACAAATTAGTATCAACTTAATAGTTCCAACAATGAAAAGAGTTCATTTACTCACCTCGGCATTCCTGTTGTTAGGTATGCTGGTCGGCTCGCAAGCCGTGGCCCAAGGGCACATCGAGCTTGGCAGAGCACAGTCGGCGCAAAAGTGCGCCAATGTTTCGCAAGATGGCTTCAGCGCCACCTTCTCGTTCAGCAGCATCGACGCTACTGAAGTGAACACCGAAAAGGGCATGTTCTCCACCCTCACGATGGATGGCACCTACCCTTCCGGCAACGTCGGCGAACCTTCGCTGCCTGCCGCCAACAAGCTTATCGCTGTTCCTTATGGTGCGAAAGACCTCACCGTCAACGTGAAGAGCTATAGTACCAGCACCTACAAATTGGCCGACTACGGCATCAACAAGGTCACCCCGATGCAGCCCATGATCCGCAAGGACCAAAAGCCCGAAGAAGTGCCCTTTGCCTATAGCGAGAAGGCCTATGCCACCAAAGGTTTCGTCAACCGTCCCATCGCCCAAGTGCAAATCCAAGGCACGATGCGTGGCATCCAAATCGGTGCCCTGACGGTGAATCCCGTGCAATACGACGCTGCCACCAACACCATCCAGGTTTACAACGACATCGAAGTTGAAGTGAGCTATGGGCAATACGACAAGTCGGCTGCCTACGACGAGTTTGCCCGCACTTTCAGCCCCTACTTCGCCAACATCTACGACCAGATGTTCAACTGGCGCGACGACGTGTACGACGAGCATCCCGACCTGTGGCAGAACCCCGTCCACATGTTGGTCGTCGCCGACCGCATGTTCGAGGAATGCCTGCAACCTTGGTTTGAATGGAAGACCAAGAAGGGCTTCTACCTCAACGTGAAATACACCGACGAAATCGGCACTACCGCTGCTGCCATCCGCGCTGCCATCCAAGACGAATACAGCAAGGATGCCCCCACCTTCCTGATGATTATGGGCGACAAGAACCAAGTGGCCCCCAGTGCCACGGGTAGCGAGACCCACTGCGTCACCGACCTTCAATATTCGAGCGTCGACGGCGACGAGTTCCCCGACATGTATCACAGCCGTTTCCCCGCCGAGACCGTTGCCCAGATGCAAGCCATGATCAACAAGGCTTTGGAGTATGAACAATACACCATGCCCGACCCGAGCTACCTGAACAACGTGCTGCTCATCGCTGGTGAAGATTCCGGTTGGGGTGTTACTGTGGGGCGTCCCACCATTTGGTATGCCACCAACTACTACTACAACGAAGAGCATGGCTACGCCAACGTTTACGAATACAGCCACGGCCAATACACGGGCTGCTACAGCCACCTCAACGAGGGCGTCGGCTTCGCCAACTACACCGCCCACGGCTCCAACACCAGCTGGGCTGGCCCGCAATTCACCGTCAGCGACGTCAACAACCTGACCAACGAGCACAAGTACTTCCTCGCCATGGGTAACTGCTGCGAGGCTGCCGACTGGGGTATCAGCGGCACCTGCTTCGGCGAGGCCATGGTGCGTGCCGAAAACAAGGCTGCCTATGCCTACATCGGTTCTTGCCCGTCGACCTACTGGCTCAACGACTACTACTTTGGCGTGGGCGCCACCAGCCAAGCCAACGGCCAAATGCCTGACATCAGCATCACCACCACGGGCTTCTACGATGCCATGTGGACCGACGACATGTACAACACCGTTACTTCGATGATGTTCATCGGCAACTTGGCTGGCAACGCTGCCCAAGCCCTTGGCTACGATATCCATGTCAGCACCCTCTACTGCTGGCAAGCCTACCACACCTTAGGTGACGGTTCCATCCTGCCCTTCCGCATCCAACCCACCGAAAACACTGTCAGCCACATGCCTACGCTGCCTATCGGCATGGATTTCTTCACTGTCAGCGCTGCCCCGGGTTCCTACGTCGGCATCAGCAAGGACGGTTTCCTCTATGGCGCTGGCATGATTGGTGAAAGCGGCACAGCCGACATCGCTATCAATCCCGTCACTAGCAGTGGCGACGTCACCATTTGCGTGACCCATCCCCAACACGTTCCTTACGTCACCGAAATTCCTGCTGCCGCCATGGAAGGTGCCTATATCGCCGTCGATAACGTGCAATGCGACCAACCTCTCGTCACCGGTGCCTATGTAGCTCCCACCGTCAGACTGAAGAACGTCGGCATCGAGGCTGCCAACAACATCAATGTCGAGCTGAGCACCGAGTCGGAATACATTGAGTTGCTCCACACCACCGCCACCGTTCCCAGCATTGCTCCCGATGGCACATACGACATTGTCGATGCTTTCGACTTCAACACCGCTGTCAACATCCCCAACGGCACCAGAGTGCGCTTCTTCGTGACCTGCACTTCGGGCAGCGACGTTTGGGAAGGCAGATTCGACCTCACCTTCGGTGCCCCTGAGTTTGCCATCGCCAACATCAGCAACACCGAACTCACTCCTGGCGGCAACGGCACCATCACTTTCGACATTGCCAACAACGGCGGTGCCAATGCCGAGAATGCCATACTCGAGATCTACTCAAGCTCAAGCGACCTTACTTTGGAAAACAACAGCTTCGAAATCAGCAACATCGAAGCTGGTGCTACCGTCAACCAATCTATCGGCATTACCGTTAACAGCGCCGTGGAAATCGGCTCGACCTATGAAATCAACTATATCGTGACCGCCGGCCACTATTCAACCTCCGGCACTTACACCATCACCGTGGGCAACATCATCGAAGGCTTTGAGACTGGCGACTTCAGCATGTACGACTGGACCTTCTCAGGCAACGCCAACTGGTCCATTGTGAACAGCGACGCCTATGCCGGCACCTACTGCGCCAAGTCGGGTTACATCTCTGACAACCAGCAAACCGACCTCGTCCTCACCATTGAAATCCTTGCCGATGGCAATGTCAGCTTCTACAAGAAAGTTTCGTCGGAGAACGGTTGGGACAAGCTCTTCTTCTACATCGACAACCAAGAAAGAGGCAACTGGTCGGGCGAAGTGGCTTGGAGCCAAGAAACCTACGCTGTGACCGCTGGCACCCACACCTTCAAGTGGACCTACAAGAAAGACAGCAGCGTCAGCAATGGAAGCGACTGCGCATGGGTTGACGAGATCCAGTTCCCGCCCACCAACGTCATTCTGTCGCTTGACCCCGTCACCGACCTTGTGGCTAACGTGAACGAAAGCGCTGTCGTCCTGACTTGGACTGCCTCGGCTGATGCAGCTTCGTATATCATCTATCGCAACGGCGAAGAGATTGCCAACCAAGCCGGCACCACCTACACCGACTTCGTGAACGAGGGCATTTATTCCTACAGCGTCGTTGCCACCGACGGCAATGGCCGCTTCTCGGCTCCCGCCTCCGTCACCATCAGCATGGGCACCGTCGGCGTTGAGGAAAGCACTCTCGACAACGTGAGCGTCTATCCCAACCCCGTCAGCAGCATGTTGACCATCAGCGGCGAGGCCGAATACACCTACACGATGTTTAACGGCATGGGCCAGATGGTTGCCAACGGCAAAGCCAACGGCATTGAGCAAATCAACGTCAGCGACATGGCCAAAGGCATCTACTTCCTGCACATCGCCACCGGCACGCAAGTGCGCGTGGAGAAGATCGTGGTGAAGTAATAGAAGTTAGCCTTTAAACGAAAAAAGGCAGCCGATCGGCTGCCTTTTTTCGTTTAAAGACCTCGTTGTTTCTTGATGCTTTCGTAAGCCGCATTCACTTCCTGGAACTTCTTCTCGGCGGCCTGCCTGACCTCTTCGCCGAGGTTGCTCACCAAGTCGGGGTGGTTTTTCTTGGCCATCTCGCGATAGGCCCGTTTCACTTCCTCGTCGGTGGCCGACGGGTCGATGCCCAGAATCTTGTAGGCGCTGTCGGTCTCCTTGATGAACATGGCCTTCACCGAATTGAAGTCGCTCGTGGTGATGCCCATATAGTCGGAAATCGTGTTGATGACGCCCAGCTCCTCTTGCGAGATTGCGCCGTCGGCATTGGCGATGCCAAACAGGTAATGAAGCAGTTGCAGGCGCGACGAATAATCCATGTAACGCCCCACCTGTTGGCTGACCTCATAAAGGTTATAGTCCTTTTCGAGGATTTCGCGCAGCATCTTGATGTAAGTCTCGGCGCGTTCCTGCCCGAAGTTCTGCAAGAAGAAACGTTTCACATAGTCGAGTTCCGACTTCTTCACGTTGCCGTCGGCTTTCATCACGGCAGCCGAAAGCACGAGGAGAGTGACGTTGAAGTCGCGTTTCTCCTCAGTGTTGCCAAATTGCTCGTTCACTTCCGAGCGAATCACCCGAGGGCTGTTGCTTGAGAAAAGACTGCCAATGGCATAGCCGATGATGCCCCCGATGGGGCCGCCAAAAGACCAGCCCAAGCCGGTCAATATCAGTTTCAAGAAAAATCCCATATCCTTTTTAATTCAGTTTTGAGGTGCAAAATTACACAAAATAAACGATTCGATAGAATTATTTTCCATGAATGGGCAGCAAGCCGCAAAAGATTCGTATCTTTGCGCCTTTAATCGAACAACAAACTTTTTAAATTTTCAACAAATGAAAAAACTGTTTTTATCCCTCGTGTTGGTGGCCATGTCAGCCATGGCTTTTGCCCAACAATGGACGAGCATCAGCAAGAGCAATCCTGCTGGTCCAGAGGTCAAGTTGGTTTCGAGCAGCGAGAATCAAGTCGTTGTCGACTTCTCGTTGGGCGGCTTCTACTTGACAAGAGTGAACACCCCCAATGGCGTGGAAAACGTCGTCTCCGTTCCGAAGATGGCCACGTCGTTAGACCAGGGTGCCCCTAACCTGCCCTCATTCCCCGTGCCGGTCCTCATTGGCGACTTGGCCGAGATGAGCGTCAGCATCACTTCGAGCGACTACACCGACTTCGACGTCGAGGTTGCTCCTTCGAAAGGCAACATCAGCCGCCAGATCGACCCGGCCACCGTGCCTTACACCTACGGCGAGATGTACAGCCAAAACGCTTTCTATCCTGCCGCCCAAGCCCATTTGGACGCTCCCTACATCCTGCGCGACTGCCGTGGCCAGAACATCGTGGTGACACCTTTCGCCTACAACCCCGTGACGAAGACCTTGCGCGTCTACAACCACCTGACCATCAGCATGGAAAAGGTGAGCGACAACGGCGAGAACCCCAAAGTGAGCCACAAGAGCACCCGCAAGGTGGATCCTGAGATGAAACAGACCTACAACCGTCGTTTCATCAACTTCGGCCAAAACGGAGCCAAATATTCCTTCGTCGACGACCGTGGCGAACTGTTGGTGATTTGCGCCGACCAGTTCATGGCCGACATGGAAGAGTTCGTGGCCTGGAAGAACCAGTCGGGCCGTCCCACCACGATGGTGAGCGTCACCGAAGCCGGCGGCAACAGCGACACGCAAATCAAGTCCTACATCCAGAACATCTACAACGACCCGGAACGCAACTTGGCCTTTGTGTTGTTTGTGGGCGACTACGAGCACATCACTCCCCACTCGGTGAGCGGCGAGCGTTCCGACAACTGGTTTGCCCAGATTGAAGGCAACGACCACTACGACGACCTCCTCATTGGCCGCTTCTCGGTGCAAACCAGCGCCCATGTGGCCAACCATGTCAACAAGGTGCTTTACTACGAGCGCGACCTCCCCGCCACCATCACTTGGGGCAACAAGGGCTTGGGCATCGGCTACATCGGTGCCGGCAACGGTCACTACGGCGAAGACGACTATCAGCACATCGACCTCATCCGCGACACGCTTGAGCACTACACCTACGAACACGTCACCGAACTGCACGGCGGCGGAGGCGGCGCTTCCACCACCAGCATCAGCAATGCCATCAACGAAGGCGTGAGCATCATCAACTACTGCAACCACGGTTCGGAAACCAGCTGGGGCGTGGCCAACTACAGCACCAGCCACGTCAATGCCTTGGTCAACGACAACATGTGGCCCTTCATCTGGTCGGTGGCTTGCCTGAACGGCAGGTTCAACTACGGCGGCGCCAACGGCGAATGCTTTGCCGAGGCTTGGATGCGTGCCACCGACAACTCGACCGGTGCTCCCACCGGTGCCATCGGCGGCATGTTCTCATGGATGAGCCAACCCTGGATCCCGCCCATGTACGGCCAAGACGAAATGGTCGACATCCTTTGCGAATGGAACAATGCCGACAAATTCAACCACACCTTAGGTGGCGCCTCATTGAATGGCAACCTGAACGTCATCGACATGTCGGGCAGCCAAGGCTACGACACCCACGACACCTGGATCCTCTTCGGCGACCCGACCTTGATGGTGCGCACCGACAACCCGGGTGAGATGAAGGCCAGCTGCAACCCCTCGGTCCTCATGTTGGGCATGAGCAGCTTGGAAGTGACCGCCGACGATACCTACTTCGGCATCGCCACCCTGACAATGGACGGCGAAGTGATTGCCTCGTCCTACATCAACAACAACTCGGCCACCCTCGAATTCCCGGCCATGACCACCGTTGGCACCGCCACGCTTACCGTGATGGGCTACAACAAAATGACCGAGATCATCCCCGTGGAAGTGCTGCCCGCCGAAGGCCCCTTCGTGACCATCAATGGCTACACGCCCAACTTCGCCCCCGTCAACCAGGAAACCAACCTGAGCATAACCTTCAAGAACGTCGGCGTTGACCCAACCAACGGTACCACTGCCGTCACCTTGACTTGCGCCGACGAGCGTATGAACATCACCCACAACACCGCCGAATTTGGCGTTTTGCCCGCCGAAGAGACCATCACCTTGGAGAACGCTTTCAGCTTCATCATCGCCGAAGGTGTTGAAGACGGCACCAATTTCCAAATCGACATCGAGATGACCGATGGTCGCCAAACGTGGAACGGAAGAGCCAACATCACCGCCGGACAAGCCATCCTTGCCTACGACAACGTTTCGTGGGCTGGCGGATTCGTTCCCGGCGAGACCGTGACCTTGGTGGCCAACTTCAAGAACATTGGTCACTACATGGCCACCAATGCCATCGCCACCATCGCTTGCGAAAGCGAATATGTCACCATCGAGAGCAACACCATCGAGGTGGGCACCATCGATCCTGACGGCACGGCCACCTGTGTGTTCAACATCCAAATCGACGCCAACTGCCCCGAGACGCAACAAATCCCCGTCAGCTTCGCACTGCAAGCCGATGGCGGCCTGAGCGCCGAAGGCAGCATCATCCTGAAAAATTCCTGCAACGTCATCTTCGAACTCAACGACAGCTATGGTGACGGCTGGAACGGCAACCAACTCGTTGTTGCCTTCAGCGATGGCACACCTTCGCAAAACCTGACCGTCACCGAAGGCTACTCTGCCAACTACACCCTCGAAATCGGCAACGGCGTCCATGTTACCCTGAGCTGGATTACCGGCCAATGGGCAAGCGAATGCTCGTTCACCGTCAAGTATGAAGACGGCACCGTCATCTACCAAGGCTCCAACCCTTCGGGCGGACAGCTGTTTGAGTTTGACTGCAACTGCTCCGGTGGCCAACCTGTGAGCACCTACAGCCCCGTCGAGAACCTGACCGCCGATGTGGATCTTGGCACCGTCGTCCTTACTTGGGACGCTCCAGAAGGCGCCATCAACTACATCATCTATCGTAACGGCATCGAATTGACCCAGACCGCCGAGACGACTTATACCGACGAGCTGTTCTCGGAACTCAAGTACACGTACTGCGTGGTCGCTGAATATGCCGACGGCCTCAGCACTCCCGAATGCGTCATCGCCGAAATCGAACTCGGCGTTGAGGAAAGCACAGCCGAATTCAGCATCTATCCCAACCCCGTCAACAGCACGCTGTATATCAACGGTGGCGATGCCGAATACAGCTATGTGATGTATAACGGCATGGGCCAGATGGTGGCCAATGGCAACGCCAAAGGCACTGAGCAAATCAATGTCAATGGCATGGCCAAGGGTGTCTACTTCCTCCACCTCACCACCGGCACTCAAGTGCTTGTGGAAAAGGTCGTTGTGAAGTAAGCGACTCACACCTTACCCAAAAAGAAAGGCGGCTTCCGCAACGGAGGCCGCCTTTCTTTGTTGATTGTGCAAACCAAAAGCTATTGCTGGAAAATGCTTTCGTGATAGACACCCTCGCCCTCGATGACCGAGCTGGCACTGAACCAACCGATGGCATCGCAATTGGAAAAGATATTGGTAAACATGGCCGGGAAAGCCCCCATGACGGGATTGACGCCAATGGCCAACTTCTGCCCAGCGAGGAAATACATGTAATCCTTCGAGATGCTGTAGAGCTTCACCTTCACCACATCGCCTTCGTGCAAATAAGAGCGGTTCATGATGCCCACCGGCACATCCACATTGTCGGCCAACATTTCCGGCCCGTTGAAATAGTAGCCCGCATAACCCTGCATCGGGAAGAGATTGAACAACTTCGACGGACGGTTCTTGAAGAGCTTGCCGTTCAAATAGAGCTCCACTTTGTAGACGATGGACGAATCGGGCAAGGTCTGGAAATAAGGGCACACACAAACCGCTGCCGAGTCGTCGAGAAGCGGAAGGTTGTTCGCGTCGCGCTTAGGCAACAGGAGCACCGAGTCGATGGTGGAGGCATTGTTGCACATCTTGACATCGGCATACATGCGAATGGGGCGCGAATACAGAATGTTTTCCTCCACATTGACTTCCAAATGATACCAACGGTTTTTGCGCAACGAGACCGAGTCGGTAAGATAGTGCCCAGGTTTGTCGTCGCGTTCGTGAAACCATATCGTGTCGTCGCCCACCGTCACATACACTTGCGCATTCGTGATCATCTCGGGGTCGGAAGTATCATACATGTCAGAAGAATAGCTCAATATCACCTCGTGGCGTTTGTATTCGTCGGTCAACGAGCCTTCCACCACTGGCACCCGTCGGCCTTCGGGCAAGTCCATGGTGATGTCTTCGGTGCAAGAGGCCATCAGCAAGGCCAGCCCAGCGGCAAATCCGATATAATGTCTACACTTGCTCATCATGCTTTTCATTTTCTAAACACTGTGCTCGACGATACCACCGAAGCCGTGAAGAACCAGCCCACACCTTCGCCTTCGGGCTGCACATTGGTACTCACATTGGCCGGCGCGCCCAGCATGGGATTGCTGCCCGACGAGGCCATCATGCTATACACAAAATACAGATAATCAGCGGAAATGCTATAAAGGTCAGCATGGATGGTGTCGCCATCGTGCAACTTCGACCTGCGGAAATAGGCAATCGGGATCTCCTTGTTGGCTGCCTGCATCTCAGGCCCGTTGATGTAGTAACCCGCATAGCCACCCACCGGGATTACCATGCGCTGCGTGAGCGTGTCGGAGAGGATCGAATCGTTGATGGCGATGATGGGCATATAGGTGATGGTCGGGTCGGGAAGGCTTTGGAAATAGGGATAGAGCCATTCGATGGTATCCGTGAAAAACGTGGTCGGGATGGAATCGTTGCCACCATTGAAATGCTTGATGACGAGGCTGTCGACGCTTTCTATGTTGTTGGGCATCAGGCTCTCGGCAAAGAGCGTTTGGATTGTGCCGTCCTCTTCCGGCACCTCGATGCAAAGCCTATACATGGTATTCTTCTTTCCCGCGACGAGGTCGGTGAAATAATGGCCTTTTTGTGCTACGTCCTCGTAATAATACATGGTATCAACGCCGTCGGTAACGTAGACCGTCGCCCCTGTCACCATGCGGATTTCATGTTGGTTGTAAAACTCCGAAGTATAGCTCAAAATGGCCTCGTGGTGCTTCAATTCATCGGTGAACGAAGCCTCAACACCCACCATCGGGTCGCCCTCCTCCACATCAATGACGATGTCTTCGGTGCACGAAACCAAGCCAGCAAATGCCAACAAAACCAACAACTTATACAATTCTTTCATGGCAGTCAGAATTTGAAGTTATAGGAAATGGAAGGCACGGCGGAAAACAGGTACATGTTCTTGGTGACGATGCTGCCGTTCTCGCCTTGGTCGAAGGTGATGGCCCAGGTGTTGTGTCGGGCATAGGCATTGTAGACCGAAACATTCAACTCGTGCTGCCAACGGCGCTGCGGGTCGAGCTTGCCGAGTTTGCAGGTGAACGAGAGGTCGAGGCGATGGTAGTCGGGATAGCGGCTTTCGTTGCGCTTGCCGTTGTAGACCGCATAAGTCACGCCGTTGAGGGTGTATTGTCCGTATGGGAACGTCACGGGCTGGCCCGTGTTGTAGATCCAGTTGGCGGCCAAAGTGATGCGTGGCGTCACGTCGTAGCTGCCCACGATGACGATGTTGTGCGGACGGTCGTAAGGCGAACGGTATTCCCTCCCATGGCTGATGTCGGGGATGGTGCGGAACGTGCGCGAATAGGTGTAGGAAATCCAACCCGTGAACTTGCCCACGTTCTTCCTGACCAAGAACTCAGCGCCATAGCTGCGGCCTTTGCCGACACGCAACTCGCCGTCGATCAGCAGATAACCGTATGTGATGGCGTTATCCTTGAAGTCGATGACGTTCTTCATGTCCTTATAATAGACCTCCACCGAAGTCTCAATGGCATCGTCGGCGAAATTACGGAAATAGCCAAGGGCAAACTGGTCGCATTTTTGGGGCTTCACGTTAGGGCTGGTCGGGAACCAAACGTCGAAAGGCAGACCGCCCGTGGCCGACGAAGCCACCTGGGCATATTGCACCGTGCGTGAATACGAAGCCTTAATCGACGAATGCTCGTCAAGCTGGTACATGGCTGCCAAACGCGGTTCGGGGTTGACGACCGTGTTGAACACCTCGCCCTTGCCGTAATGCAAGGTGTCGGTGACGACATAGATGATGGGATCGAACGTGTAGAAGTCTTCTTCGCCGATATTCTGGAAGCACGAAAGCCTCATGCCGGCGCGGAACGTGAGTCGCGGCGTGGGCGTGTAGTCGTGAGTGAAATAAATGGCGTGTTCCAAACCCTTGCGTGCCACCGATTTAGACTGGTCGATTTGCAGATATTGCGACAAAGCTCCTCCCCTATCGTCGATTTCGCCTTGCAAGTACGACTGGAAGCCTGTGGTGAGTCCGAATTTCGACGTGTGTTGGTCGTTCCAGTGCATCGCGAAGTCGTAGTTGAGGCTCGCGGCATCGGTGCCCGCCTTGATGGCGAAGTCGTAAGGGCTGTAATTGATGTCGATGCTATAGCGATAGCGCGACCCAATCAGCGAGAGGTTGGAAGTGAAACGGTCGGAGAAGATGTGTGCCCAACGCAAGGTGGCACTGCTGTTGCCATAGCCCAAGCCAATCATCTCCTGCATCGAGAACTGGTCGTGGCCGTTATAGAACGAAAGGAAAAGGCGGTCATTTTTGCCGAGCGACTGCGACACTTTCGCGTTGATGTCATAGAAATTGATTTTCGACTTGTTGAGGTCCTCGCCCAAAAAAGGCAAAACGAGGCCGGCATAGGTCCTGCGGCCAGCAAGCAACACCGAGGTGCGATGGTCGAACAAAGGAGCCTCAAGCATCAAATGGCTCGTCACCAAGCCTACACCGCCTTGAAGGCCAAAGCGTTTCGGCATCTCGTCTTTGACAGAGACATCGAGCACCGACGACAAACGGCCACCGAAGTTGGCGGGAATGTCGCCCTTGTAGAGCGTGGCATCTTTCACCACATCGTTGTTGAACACCGAGAAAAAGCCGAGGAAATGCGAGGCGTTGTAAATCGGGGCACCATCCAAAAGGATGAGGTTGTGGTCGGTGGCACCGCCGCGCACACTGAAGCCCGATGAGCCTTCCGAGGCCGACTGCACGCCAGGCAACAGCGTAATCGACTTGATGACATCCACCTCACCCATCAGCGCAGGGATCTTCTTGATGGTGATCATGTCGAGCGTTTGCACGCTCATCGCCATGGCCGTCACGTTGCGGTCCTTGCGCTCGCTGGTGACTTGTACCTCCGAAAGCTTCTCCGACTCGGGTTGCAACTTGAAGTTCATCGTTTGCGGCTTGGCCGTCACGGTCACCTTTTTGTTGATTGTCGTGTAGCCGATGTAGGAAATGCGCAAGGTGTGTTCGCCCAAGGGCAAATCAAGTTCATAGCGGCCTTTCTCGTCGGTGGTGGTGCCTTGCTGTAGTTTCTCCTCGTAAATGGATACGCCTATCAAGGTCTCGCCCGAGCTACCATCGCGAACCGTGCCCGAAAGACGACCTTTGGATTGGGAAAACGTACTGGTTATCAGCCCCAAAAGGCAGATTAATGATAAAATCAGTCTTTTTTGCATCTTCATTGAAAATTTGCGCAAAGATACAAAAGTCCATGAAATAGTGCCTACATTTTCAAGCAAGTGGCGATTTCCGCCAACCGACGCACTTCAAACGTTCTTTCGCCCGCCACTTCAGCGCCTGTCGGATTGAAGAAAAGCGTGTCCATTCCCATAGTTCGCGCTCCGTCAATGTCGACGGCCATCTCGTCGCCAATCATCAGGCTTTCTTCGGCTTTGGCGTTGGCTTTGCGCAAGGCGTAATGGAAGATTTCGGGATTGGGTTTCTTCACGCCGACTTCCTCCGAAACGGTCAATGTCTCGAAATAGGGTTTCATCCCCGACAGAGTTAGTTTTGTATCTTGAATCTCTTGGAATCCGTTGGTAATCAAGTGCAAATGGTATTTAGGCTTCAGGTATTCCAGTAACTCCATCGTTCCGGGAACCAAGCGGACGATCCGTGGCGACCAATAGACATAATCTTCGCTCAGATGGTCGGCCAACTCGACATCGTGGATGCCGTAATGTTCCAAAGGGAGCACAAAACGGGTGCGGTTCAAGTCGTCCTTGGTAATCTTGTTTTCGCGATAGAGTTCCCAAAGATGCTCATTCAGAGGATGATATACCTCATGAAAATCATGAGCACTTGGAATGCCCTTTTCTTTCAGGTCATACTTTTCGTAAATGCGCTCGAAGGCCACCTCGGCAGCGGCATCGAAATCCCACAAGGTGCGGTCGAGGTCGAAAAAAATGTGTTTGTATTTTTTGGGACGCTTAATGATCATTTGCCTCTGCCATTCGAAGAGGGCCACGGCGGCGGCATGACTCACATTGAGTGAACGCGTGGGGCCAGGAACGGGGATGTAGACCACCATGTCGCATTGGGCGAGCAAGTCGCTGCTCAGACCATCGCGCTCGCTGCCTACGATAAAAACCACATCCTCAGGGAGTTCTGTATCGTAGATGCAAGTCGCATTGTCGGCGGTTTCGATGGCCACGATGGTTTTGCTTTTAGGAACGAGCTTGTGCAGGTCGGTCTCTTCACTGAAATACCAACGGATGTTGTCGCGGCTTGAGGCGGCGGCGCGACGCACCTTGCCGAGACGGTGTTCTTCCTCGTTGCCCAAAAAACACACTTCCATCGCTCCGATGTTGTCGGCCAAGCGGATCATGGCTCCGATGTTGTCGGGAGTCATCAGGTGGTCGGCAATGACCATGGGATGCGGAATGTGTTCAAAAAGAAGCTCAGGCTTCTTGTCGGCAAACAAGTCGTTGGATTTCAGATAGGTCATGGCGTGACGACGATTTTCTTGACGATGACTTGGCCGTTGATGTCGACCTTGAGGAGATAAACGCCTTTCGACAGTGTCCCGCAGTCGATTTGTAGGTCGCCCCCGCTTTTGCCCGACCAAATTTGCTGCCCGATATTGTTGAAAAGGGCATATTGGAAAGGATAGTCGAAGCAGATGTTCAACCAAGTGCGGACGGGATTGGGGAAGATGCGCAACTCACTCTCGATGCTGTCGACACCGAGCGTGCTGATTTCGACGGTGGCGAAAGCGGGAAGCGACTGCCGCCCATCACTGTCGACGGCGGTGACGCTGTAGGTATAGGTGCCGAGGTTCAACAATTGCCTGAAGGTGGTCTCCTGTTGCGTGGCCACGGGAATTCCGTTGCGGCGGATAACGTAGCTGTCGTTC
Organism: uncultured Bacteroidales bacterium; assembly: GCA_946410535.1. The sequence continues at coordinate 19,124 of CAMKAR010000001.1, read as the reverse complement.
GGATTGTTGGCCTGCCAAGTCAAAGTGACTTCATTCTCAACCACTTGGCTTTCCACTTCCAAAGCTGGCAAGAAGGTGAACACTGACGCCGACGGGAATTGCACATCGTCGATCCAGCAACAATCGTCGCCGTAGCTGCCGCTGCTGTCCTTGTAGTAAATCCACTTGAACTTATGGGTTCCGGCGGCCACTTCGAAGGTCTCGCGGCTCCATTCGACCTCGCCCGACCATTCGCCCATGGCGGTGTTGTCGATATAGAAGGTGAGCCTGTCCTTGCTGGCCTCGGTGCACGTTTTCTTGAAGAAACTGATTTCTCCGTCCTCCGCCACATCCATCTGCACCTGCAAGGTGGTCAGGTTGGCATGGGTGATGGCACCCGTGCGGGCGCTGTAGGTTCCGGTGTTGGCCGTGCTGTTGTCAACGAACCAGTTGCTGCCGCCCAAGGTTTGCCAATCGAAGGCCGAGAAGTCGCCCGTCTCGAAGGTTTCTTTGACGGACCCGATGTTGAGAAGCTCAACGCCTTCCAACGGATAGCCTTGTGCATCAAAGAGATACAAGACCTCGATGCTTGAGTTGGTTGGTAGCTGCGAAGTGGTGGTAAAAGTAGCCACCGTTGTGACAGTGCTGCCGGCGGGAATGGTGCCAAACAAGTGTAAAGCCTGCCCAAAATCCAAGTTGGAGGAACTGCTGTACAACTGGAGCTGGACTTCGTGGGCTTCAGCCGAACCAGTATTCTTGATGCCGACAAGAAGTTGTCCTGTCTCTCCAGGATTGACGGTCGACAATGTGCGGAACTCAGCCAAGGCGAAAGCCGGAGCATGGAGCGTCATGCGGAATTGGCTGGTCCAAGTCTGGCTGCCTTGGGTGCAAGTGACGGTGAAATTGACTTGACGGCCATCGACGATATGGCAGTTGATGGCAATCTGCAAACCGCTGATTGTGAAGTCGGTCATGGCTTCTATGTTGGGAATGACGGCCGTCCCGTTGATGATTTCAACCTCAGGCGCATCGCAGCCCAAAACGACCTGCACGTTGCTGGCGGGTTCGTTTCCGATGTTTCTCATGGTAAGGTCGAGGTTCACGGTTTCGCCGTAGTCGGCCTGACCGTTGGCATCGTCGATGGTGAAGCTATTGTAGGTAAGGTAGGCCCCATTGGCGGGAATGACGTCGATGTTCCTCACTTCGGTGACCTTGTTGAAGCTGGTCACCACAAGTGTTGCGTTGCCCACCTCTTCCAGCGCCTCAAAAGCCAGGGTGCACTCTCCATTGAGGATGGGGGCGCAGCTGATGACATTGCCTCCGACCGAAAGCGTGGCCAATGCGTAATCGGCATCGGCAGTGAGGTTGAGTTCGGTTTGCCCGAGGAAAATGGCTTCGGGTTGGCAAACGAGGTTCAAATTGGTGGGATTGGCCGTGCGCATCGTCAGGCTGGGATCGCCAAAGAGGATCCATGTGTTGTGGGTCTCGCCTTGGTCGGACGGATGCAGGTCGAGGATTTTCATGTTGCCGTTGAGCGAGGCACCGCCAAGGGTATGGTGGTATTGGTCGGCATTACGCCACTCACAGAGGATGTCGACCATCTCGTCTTGCCCCGTCATGGGTGGCTGCCACGGCTGCGAGGTCCAGCTGAACATGCCGCCGATGGCTCCCGTAGGTGCGCCCGTGACGGAATTGGTGGCACGCATCCAAACCTCGGCAAAGCAAGGCTGGCTGTAGTTGAACTGCCCGTTGAGGCAGGCCGTCGACCAGATGACGGGCCATTTGTAGTCGTTGGTCAGCGTATTGATTTGGCTGTTATTGAAGTTGCCCACAAACCAGCCCGTTTGCGAGCCGTGGTTGCAATAGTTGCAGATGCTTGCGCCCGCGTTGAAGTCGGCGCGAAGCATGGCCGCATTGGTGCCCACACCCACGCCATGGTAATGTTGCGAAACTTCACTGTAAGTATAGTGGAGCAAGGTGTCACGAATGTATTCAATATGCTGATAGTCAGATTCTCCACCATTGTGTCCACTACCGGCACCTTCGCTCGACCCGATGCCGATGCCATTGTCTAACCAATCGGCCTCGGCGGTGATGTCGCGCTCGTAATAAATCACTTTGGCGACTTGGTTCTGCACATCATCGACGCTTTCAACGGAGAAACGTCCCACGAAGACCTCGGGATAATAGTCGTTGCCTTCCAGTTGGCCGAACCAGATATCGGATCCACCGCCGCTCATCAACTTGGGTGAAAGGTCGGCATAGTCGCCAACGAGGAGGACATAGCAAAGATTTTCCTCTGGATTGTTGTAATGGCTGAGAATGAACGCCTTGACTTGGTCGGGATTGTTGCCGATGTCGGCAAGATTGGCCATCGTGGTCGGGCGCCCCGACTGGTTCTTCCAGTCCACGAAAGGCTGCATGGCATCGAGGTAGGCTGGCGGACAAATGACTAACATCTCGCCCTCGTCGGGGATGAAAGTGTATTTTGCAGCCGATTTTTCATAGTTGACGAAACGGCCCCGATACATAGCCTCTGTTTCGCGCGACATTTTGGCTTGGCCTGCCTTGCGAGCTAATTTCGGGTTGGCCCCTTTTTCGCCCGTCTTGCTCATGGTCAGCACCAGACGTGTATAGACGCGCAAGGTCTTGCTGACCGGATTGTAGGCAAAAGGATAGACCATGATGTTCTGCCCTCTGACATCTCGGAGGATATAAGGCGCTTCCAAACAAGCTTGAAAACCAGGGTAAAACGCATCGTTTCCATAGGCTTCGCCGTATCTGAAAGGCACATCGTCGGGGTCGGTTTCGCGACTCAGGTTGCCTTTTGACGGGGCGATTTCCACACCTTCAAAGTCTTGGTATTCAGCTTTCTCGACTTTAACCGTCATCTCGTCGTGGTCGCCAATCATCACGGGGATGGCGAAAAGCGGCAGGTCGGGTGCGCCTTCTTCGAGCATCGAGGCCATTTTGGGCACGGTGACGATCTGTTGCGGGCCTTGGGGCGTTGATACGGTTTCCTGCCCAAAACCCTCCAACGTGAATTGGATTGTGGAGCCATGTTCCGATGACGCAAGCAGTTCAACCTTAGGGGCTTGGGGATGTTGGCCCTTTAGTGGAATCCAACGCTGTGCCGACACTTGGACGACCAGCAATATAAAGCAGATGAATGTTGAAAGTTTCTTCATTTTCGATGGGAAATTTGGGGCAAAGGTACGCAAAAAAGCCATAGCGCGTCACAGGATACCACGAAAAAAGGAAAACCGACAGCTTGCGCCGTCGGCTTTCACGAAAAAGTCAACCTATATCAGGAAATGACATTAGGCCTTCGAGCACGCCGAAGTTTGCCTTGTCGCGCAACATGCGCTTTGCCGCCCATAGTCTGTATTGATAAAGCCGAGCTCAGTCCACGTTGTCGTGAAGGTATGAGTTCTCGCCGCTGATGCCTTTTTGGGTGGCCGAATACTGCGACAGCTCGTCGTCGGGATGGCTGATCTCGACGTTGCGCCGCAGGTAGGCTGGTTGGTTCTCCAGCTCTTCGAGGCCGCGGGCCGTCCTGAAGTTCATGCTCAGGGCACGCAGACGCTGTTTCTTGAGCTGCTCCTTTGGGTCGATTTCCTTGGCTTTCTTGGCCTCAAGCACGGCCACAGCCTGCTCGGCGCGGGCTTGGGTCTCCTCCTTGGTCATGATGCGCGAGGTAATCTCGAAGCCGTCGTCATCATTGCTGCCCGAACGGAACGGATTGTCGAACACCTTGACGACGGGGCGCTCCTCCACATGATGCGTGGTCTGAGGCGTTTCGCAGATGGGAGCTGCCGGCGTGGGATTGGAGATAGGCTCGATATAGGGGCCGTCATCTAAGTGAGTCGGCTCTTTTGTTTGGGTCGGCCCTTCGACAAGCTCAGGGGACTTTACGGTCGGGGTCGGACTTTCGATGCTTCGGCTTTGCTCAGCAGCCGCAAGCTCAGGGGTCTTAGGCTCAGGCTTTGCCGTCACTGGGGAGAACAAAGGATGCACAGTCTTCTCCTCATGCCTCACTTGGGCCTGCTCCACCACCTTTTCGGGGGCGGGCCGCTCTGCCTTAGGGGCTTCAACAATGGGCTTCACAGTTTCGTTTTGGGGTGCTTTGGGCTGGCTTTCCTCACCTTTGATGGTGCCATCAAGGCCGTAGACCTTCTTGGGTGCCACAGGAGCATCGGCGGTGTTTTGTTTCTCATTCAAGACCGCTGTATAGGACTTCGCATCGTGGTTGAATCCTGTGGCAATCAAAGTGACGCTGAGGGCTTCGCCGAGGCTTTCGTCGGTGCCGTTGCCCCAAATGACATCGGAGTTGTTGCCGCAGGCGTTTTGGGCAATCTCAAGGATTTCGTCGACCTCGTCCAACGAGACTTCGTTGGTGCCCGAGGTGATGTAGAGCAGGATGTTTTTCGCGCCTTCGATGTTCGAGTCGTTGAGCAAAGGCGAGTGGATGGCATCCTTGATGGCTTTTTCGGCTCGGCCTTCGCCTTCGGCGGTGCCGGAACCCATGATGGCCTTGCCGCTGTCTTTCATGACGGTCTTCACGTCTTCGAAGTCGACGTTGACATAGCCTGGCACGGTGATGATTTCGGCGATGCCGCGTGCTGCAGTGGCCAACACATCGTCGGCTTTCTTGAAGGCTTCGGAGAGCTTCATGTTGCCGTATTGGTCGCGGAGCTTGTCGGTGCTGATGAGGATGAGCGTGTCGACGCATTTCTTCAGCTCGTCGATGCCGGCCAAGGCTTGCAGCTTGCGGCGACGGCCTTCGCGCTCCATCGGCATGGTGACAATGCCAACGGTGAGGATACCCTTGTCTTTGGCCAGCTTGGCCACAACGGGAGCGGCTCCGGTGCCCGTGCCACCGCCCATACCAGCGGTGACAAACAGCATCTTGGTTTCGTCGTCGAGCAGGGCGTCAATCTCGTCGCGGCTCATTTCGGCGGCCTCGCGCCCAACGTTGGGGTCGTTGCCGGCGCCCAACTCGCGCTTGCCGAGATGGACGGTGGTCTTCACGTTGCTCTTCAGCAGCGCCTGGTGGTCGGTGTTGCAAAGGACGAAGTCGACACCTTGAATGCCTTCCTCCATCATGTGATTGACGGCATTGCCTCCGCCACCACCCACGCCGATGACCTTGATATAGTTGGGCTTCTCCACACCGACGGGCTTGAACATCTCGTCGCGTTCGCTATGAGTTGTGTAATCTTCTGCCATGGTATTGTTTTTTGGGGTTATTCAATGTTGTCGGGGGTGAAAAACTCGGTCAGCGAAGTGACGATCTTCTTCAGGTCGAGGCCTTTCTTCTTCGGCTTTCTCTGGGTGGTTTCGTCTTTTTCTTCCTTGGCTTCTTCTTGTTCGGTTTCGGCGGCGACAACCACCTGAGGCTCAACGATGCCTTCTCTCCTCTTTTCGGCGGCAGCTGAGGCTTGCAGGAACTCGTCGTGTTCCATGCGGGCGATGGTCTCGATGACAATGCCGATGCCGGTGGAATACATGGGGCTTGAAAGCTCCTTCATCTCCGTCTGGTTGAGGTGTTCGTTGGGATAGCCGATGCGGACTTCCAGCCCGGTCTTGAACTCGGCTAACTGTTGGATGTGGCGCATCATGGCTCCGCCACCTGTGAGCACGATGCCGGCGATGAGTTGGTTGTCGGACTTGGCCTTCTGGATCTCGTAGTTGACCAACTCGAAGATTTCCTCCAAACGGGCTTGGATGATGTGAGCCAAGTTCTTGAAAGAGATTTCCTTGGGGTCGCGGCCACGGATGCCGGGGATGGAGACCACCTCGTCGTCGCGGTTCTCGCTGGCCAAGGCCGACCCGAACTTCACCTTCACCTCCTCGGCGTAGTGCTTGATGATGGAGCAGCCGGTGCAAATGTCGTCAGTGATGATGTTGCCGCCAAAGGGGATGACGGCGGTGTGCTGTATTTTCTTGCCCTTGAAGATGGCGATGTCGGTAGTGCCGCCGCCGATGTCGACGAGCACCACGCCGGCGTCTTTCTCCTCCTCGTCGAGCACGGCCTGGGCCGAGGCAATAGGCTCAAGGATCATGTAATCCATCTCCAAGCCTGCGCTTTGGATGCACTTGATGATGTTCTTGGCCGCCGAAGTCTGCCCGATGATGACGTGGAAGTTAGCCTCGATCTTGCTGCCCAACATTCCGACGGGGTTGGTGGCCAACTCGCCGTCAACGTAGGTGTCTTGGCGAATGACGTCGATGATTTCCTCGCCAGGCGTCATGTTGATCTTAAAGGTGTCGTTGCGCAAGCGTTCCAGCTCGGCCTCAGTGATTTCGGTCTCGTGGTTGTCGCGCATCATCACACCACGGTGTTGCAGGCTTTTGATGTGCTGTCCGGCGATGCCCACGCTGACGCGGTTGATTTCCACGCCCGCCTGGTCGGAGGCCTGCTTGACAGCAGTCTTGATGGCTTCGACGGTGTCGAAGATATTGGTGACCACACCCCTCCTAACGCCGGTGGAGATGGTCTTGCCGTATCCCAGAATCTCTATTTTTCCGTTGTCGGACTTCTGGCCGACGATGCAGGCCACCTTGGTGGTGCCGATGTCTAATCCGACGATGATTTTTCCTTCGCTCATAACATTATCGTTTTGTACAGACTATTTGGTTTTTATAATTCAGATTGATTGTATTCAAAATGTGGGTCTCGGGCTTGCCAAGACGTTGTTTCATAAAGATTTCCAAGCGACGCAGCTTGTCGGCGGCAAGGCAGGTGTCGCCCACAATCACACGGGCACTGAGGCCACGCACGGTCAGCTCAAACTCGTTGTGGCTGTTGCAATAAAGCTGACCCACGCAGTTTTTCATGAACGGGTTGTCCTCAATGGCCTTGTGCCAATAGAGGGCGTTGATGATGTTGCGGTCGCGGTCGAGGGTGTCGCAAAGGCGATAGGTGACCGAGTCGCTGGCAATGCTGAAGTTGCCATTGGCGATGAGCACATAAGGGGTGTAGTTGCTGCTGGCAGGCACCACTACGCCATTGTCGGTCACATACACCGAATGGCCGTCCTTGCCGAAGACCCTGAAGCTCGGCTCATATTCCTTGAAACTGACGTTGAGTGTCCCGTCGAGGTCGATAAACGAGGCGCTGCTCTCAATCCACGGGTTGTCTTCGAGATGGCGCTGGATGGCCACCATGTTGACCGTGCCGATGGAATGTCGGTTGCAGATGCCGACAATCTCGTCGCGCAGCTCGCTCCGCCTGACGAAACCGCTGTCGCTTTCGGGAATCAGGTTGACGGCTTTCACGGGTGCGTTGAGGTAGTTCTCGCGAGAGAAGACAAACAGGACGACAAGCGCGGCGGCAGTGACAACCCACAATACTATGCTTAAGATCTTCTTTACCATGTCTTTATCAGTTTTTCGAGGGGTTCAACAAAACGGTCGATGTCGCCGGCGCCCATGGTGATGAGCAGTCCGGGCTTCTCGCTTTCTATCATCCCAACAAGCTCCGATTTCGTGCAAACACGTTTATTCTGCATCTGCACCTTATGTAATAGCGCCTCCGAGGTGATGCCTTCGATGGGCTGCTCACGGGCGGGATAGATGTCCAAAAGGATCAGTTCGTCGGCCAAAGCCAAAACGGTGGCAAACTCGTCCATGAAGTCGCGGGTGCGGCTGAACAAATGGGGTTGGAACACCAATGTGATGCGTCTTTCGGGGAATGAGGCCCTGACGGCATTAAGGCACGAACGGATTTCCTCGGGATGGTGGGCGTAATCGTCAATGTAGCAATGCTTTTCGTTATTGACTCGGACATCGAAGCGGCGTTTCACGCCTTTGAACGAAGCCAAGGCCAAAGCGATGGCGTTGGGCTCGATGCCGACTTGTCGAGCGGCGATGAAGGCGGCTGTAGCGTTCATCACGTTGTGGTCGCCAGCCATGGGCAACCTGACCTCGGTCCTATGGCCCTCGCCCTCGATGATGAAATCGGTGACACCTTTCGCCGGCTTGACGACTTCGGCCCGGTAGTCGCACGATGGGCCAAAGCCGAAGCGGACGACTTGATTGGCTTCTATGGCTAACCCTTCCCTGACGATGACCTTGCCTTCAGTGAGTTGGGCGAAGTCGTTGAAGCCCTTCACGAGATGTTGGCGGTCGCCGTAGATGTCCAAATGGTCGGCATCAATGGAGTTGACGATGCTGACATTGGGGTGGAGACGCAAGAAGGAACGGTCGAACTCGTCGGCCTCGGCTACCAATAGGCTTCCCTCGCCCTTGCCCAAGAGCAGGTTGCTCCCGAAGTTGTTGGCGATGCCGCCGATGAAGGCGGTGGTATCTTTGCCACAAATATGCAGGATGTGGGCCACCATGGCTGTGGTGGTGGTCTTGCCATGCGTGCCGGCCACCGCGATGGTGAAATGGCGTTCGGAGATGCGTCCCAATGCCTCCGAGCGTTTCATGATGGGAAGGCCGCGTTGGCGCAACGCCTCAAACTCCTTGAGGTCGTTGGGGACGGCGGGGGTATAGACGACAAACTCAATGAGGGCAGGCAATAGTTCAGGTCTATCTTCATAATGGATTGCCATGCCCTCATTTTCCAACTGTCGCGTAAGAGGAGAAGGTGTACGGTCATACCCAGCAACGGTATGGCCAAGGTTGCGATAATAGCGGGCCAAGGCACTCATACCGATGCCACCGATGCCCAATAGGTAAACCGTATGTCCTTCTCTTTTGTTCATTTTGTGTCCTTAACTCTAAACTCTAAACTCTAAACTTTCAACTACTCTAAACTCTAAACCCTCAACCCTAAACTCTCAACTATAACATCAACAATATCATCCGCCGCGTTTGGTCGGGCAAACAGCCGGATGTTTGTCCTAAGCGTCAGTCGCAAATCCTCGTCATTGGCCAGGAGCAGCAACATGGCCACAAGGTCTTTCTCCGTGTCGGCATTGCGCACCATGAGGGCGGCTTTGGCATCCACGAGCTGTTGCGCGTTTTTGGTCTGATGGTCTTCGGCGGCGGTGGGCAACGGCACGAATATGACCGGTTTCTGCACCAATGCCAATTCCGAAATCGACATGGCACCGGCTCGCGAAACGACCATGTCGGCCAAGCCGTAAGCCAAGTCCATGCGGTCGATGAAAACGACGGGCTTCACTTTCTCTTCGAGCCTCAAAGCCTCAACTTCTTCCATCGCTTGTTTGAAATAAGACTTTCCCGTCTGCCAGATGAGCTGCAAGTTCGACTCCTTGAAAGCCGAAAGTTTGGCGCTGATGCCCTTATTGATGCCCAAGGCGCCTTGGCTGCCGCCCACAACTAAAGCGACAGGCATGTCGGGATCGAGGTTGAAGTACTCGGCAGCGTCTTCGCGACAACCAATGAGCTTAATGTTGGCCCTCAACGGGTTGCCGGTGAGGTGGATCTTCTCGGCAGGAAACCATTGGTCGAGATGTTCGTAGGCCACGCAGATGGCTTTGGCCTTCTTGCCCACATTGCGGTTGGTCTTGCCCGGATAGGAGTTCTGCTCTTGGATGACGGTTGGGATGCCCAGCCAGTTGGCGGCCTTCAGGGTCGGACCACTGGCAAAACCACCCACGCCAATCACCACATCGGGCTTGAAGCGCCTGAGGATGCCTATGGCTTTGGCCATGCTGCTAACGAGCTTGAAAGGCAGGCTCAACGCCGAAGCGTCCTTGGTGAACCCGCTGATCCACAGCCCTTCGATGCGATAGCCCGCCTTGGGCACACGCTCCATCTCCATGCGGCCTTGGGCACCGATAAAAAGGATCTCAGCCTTCGGAAACCGTCTCTTCAAGGCATCGGCAATGGCAATGGCGGGAAATATGTGGCCTCCCGTGCCTCCACCGCTAATCACGACTTTCAGGTTCTCATTCATCTTCAATGGGTTCTGTAAGTGATTCTATTTCTTGTTCTTTGTTCATGGCTTCGTCTTCCATGTTGCGGGTGACGCTCAAAATCATGCCCAGCACAATGCCCGTGGCCATCAGCGAGGTACCTCCCATGCTGACGAAAGGCAGCGGCTGTCCCGTCACAGGCAGCAACCCGATGCTGACACCCATGTTGACCATGGCCTGGAAGATGATGAGGAAGCCCAAGCCGAAGGCCATCAGCGAGCCAAACGTGAGCGGCCGCTTGATGACGATGCGAAGCACCCTCGTAAACAGTATGACATAAAGCAACAGCACGACGACTCCTCCGACGAGGCCATACTCCTCGATGATGATGGCATAAATGAAGTCGGAATAAGGATGCGGCAAGAAGTTGCGTTGCTCGCTCTTGCCAGGACCTTTTCCGAACAACGAGCTCGAAGCCACCGCGATGTCGGCATAGGTGCGTTGCATGTGCTTGTCGTCGAAAGGATCCACCTTCTCCTTGTCTTCGCCCATCGACTTCAGTCGGTTCGACCAGGTCTGGATGCGGTTTTGCTTTTCCTTGAAGGTGACTTCCTTCGCCTCGCCAATCACCAACTCCTGTTGCGCGGCGCGGCGGTGCTTGTTCTCCACATTGGTCTTGATGGCATCGAAGGCCAAATAGCAACCCATGCCAAGCACGCACAACCCGACCAACGAGAGCAAGTGCAAAATCTTCACGCGCCCAATAAACAGCAGCACCATGCACACGCCAACCAAGATGACAGCGGTAGAGAGGTTCTCGGAGAAGATGAGCGCGGCAGTCACCAAGATGGGGAGCGCCAACTTCAGGAAGAAATCCTTGAACTTGTAGACCGAGCCTTCCATCATGATCAGTTGGCGGGCAAGGTAGGTGATGAGGATGATCTTTGCCATCTCGCTGGGTTGGAACGAAAAACCACCAACGTTGATGGAACGGCTGGCGTCGTTGATGTTGCGGCCAAACACCAAGGTGTAGAGCAGCAAGGCCAGGCAAGGAATCATCAACAGCAGCGCGATTTTCGCGTAGCGCTTGTAGTTGAGGTTCGCGGCGGCAATCATCATGACGAAACCGAAAACCAACATGCCCAAGTGCTTCATCAGCACCCGACCAGTGTTGCCTTCGTATTTCGACACGGCCAAGGCGCTGGTGGCACTGTAGACCACAATCAGCGAGATGACGCCCAAGATGAACGCCACCACCCAGATGACCTTGTCGCCTTTCAGTATTTTATTGACGATGTTCATTTTGCAATCTTTTCACGTTGTCGATGAAACTGTCGCCGCGCTGGGCAAAGTCCTCCCCCATCGCCGACTTGCATGCAGGCGAGAACAACACGATGTCGTCGCTCGCGGCCAGCAATGCGGCGGTTTTTACTGCCTCTTCCATGTTGGCGGCTTCATACACTTCGTCCACTTCCTTCACGAATGCCTTCTTCAGCCTTGCGTTGCCTTCGCCGATGCAAACCAAGGCACGCACTTTCTTTTTGACCTCAGGCTTCAGGTCCCTTAAGTCGGCCATGCTGTCGTCGCCTCCCGCAATCCAAACCACAGGTTTCACGATGTTTTGGAAGGTGAACCAGGTGGCGTTCACATTTTCGGCACGCGAGTCGTCGTAATACATCACTCCGTCGACGGTGGCGATGTATTGCTGCCGGTGACTGATCGTATTCAAGTCGCTGAGGCTCTGCTTGATGCTTTCCTTCCTGATTTGCAAGATCTGTGACGATATGCTGGCAGCCATGTTGTTCGACTGCCTCTGTCGCGTGTTGGTCAATTCTTCAAAATAAGTCATGGTTCTTGTATTTTTTGGGTTGATTTATCGGATTTTGAACGTAAGAAGGGTGAATGCCGCCAAAAGAATGGTGACAATCCAGAAACGGATGGTGATTTTCACCTCGTGGTGGACCGTGTTGTGTCCCTCGCCGTGGCCTTTGAAGGTGACAGTCGAGTTGGGCCATGTTTTCTTGAAGTCGCTGTAGCTGGTGCGGAAATGGTCGTGCACCGGACCTTTTTTCCAGATTCTGTGCTTTTTCCCAGTCTTAACGAAGAGTTTCACGTCGAGGTCGGAGAGGATCTCTAAGAGGAACACGCCGCAAAGCAAAGGCAGCAGCAACTCCTTGTGCATGATGATGGCAGCCACGGCGATGATGCCGCCGATGGTGAGGCTACCCGTGTCGCCCATGAAGATTTGGGCTGGGAAGGAGTTGAACCAAAGGAAACCGATGAGAGCTCCTACAAAAGCGGCCAAGAACACCACAAGCTCTTCGCTGCCAGGAATATACATCAAGTTAAGATGGCTCGCCGTGACCGCATTGCTGGAGATGTAGGCCAAAATCATCAGCGTCAGGCCGATGATGGCTGAGTTGCCCGAAGCCATACCGTCCATGCCGTCGTTGAGGTTGGAGCCATTGCTGACGGCGGCCACGACAAAGACGGTGAGCAGCACCAAGAAGATCCAAGCCAGATTGTACATCCACTTGGGGCCAGCCCAACGGAAGAGGTCGGCATAGTTGAGGTTATGGTTCTTCACGAACGGAATGGTGGTCTTTGTCGACTTCACATTGGGACTTTTGACCACAATCTCCTTGTTGTCTTCGATTTTCACTTGCACCGTCTCGTTGATTTGCACAGCTGGGCTGAAACGCAACGTCAGGCCGACGATGAGGCCGAGCAAAATCTGTCCACCAAGTTTCACTTTGGGCTTGATGCCGTCTTTCTTGTGCTTGAAGGTCTTGGTATAGTCGTCGGCAAAGCCTAAAACGCCAAGAATCAATGTGGTGGCAATCATCAGCAAGGTGTAGACGCTGTGGAGTTTGCCTACCAGCAGCACGGGAATCAGAATGGCCGCGATAATGATGACGCCGCCCATGGTGGGCACGCCTACTTTGTTCGTGTTGTAAGGATCGATTGAGGCATCGCGCTGGGTCTCAACGACTTTCTTGCGCTTCAACATCTTGATGAACCAGTTGCCGAACCAAACGGCCACCACCAGCGAGAGAATGACCGCAACAGCGGCACGGACAGTGACGTAGTTGAAAACGCCTGCGCCCGGAAAATCGCGTTGGTCCAGATAATTGAACAGATAGTATAACATGCCTTATGCCTCCTTGAATGCTTCCGACAGCACTTCCTTGTCGTCGAAATGGTTCTTTACTCCGTTGATTTCCTGATAGTTCTCATGACCCTTGCCCGCCAAGAGGATGATGTCGCCTTTTTTGGCCAAGGCCACGGCGGTGCGTATGGCCTCGCGGCGGTTGGTGATGCTGAGCACCTTGCCACGGGCGGCATCGGCCACTCCAGCCTTCATTTGGCGGATGATTTCATCGGGGTCTTCGTTGCGCGGATTGTCGCTGGTGAGGATGACGCGGTCGCTCAGTTTGACAGCCACGGCAGCCATCTCAGGCCGCTTGGTGGCATCACGGTTGCCACCGCAGCCTACTACTGTAATGAGCGTCTCCTTGTGGCAACGCACCTCATTGATGGTCTCCAGCACGTTCTCCAAAGCATCGGGGGTGTGGGCATAGTCGACGATTCCGACAATGCCGCTCTCGGAATGCACCATGTCGAAGCGTCCGTTGGCACCACGCAACTTGCTGATTTCCACCAGCAGTTCCTCTTTGTTGAATCCCAAGGCGAGCGCCGCCCCATAGATGGCCAATAGGTTACTGGCATTGAAGCCGCCCACCAATTGCGTGAACACTTCGGTGCCGTTCACCTTGAGCAGCATCCCATCGAAGTGGCTCTCCATGACGATGCCTTTGAAGTCGGCATCGTGTTTCAGGGCGTAGCTCAGTTTCTTGGCTCTGGTGTTCTGCAACATGAAAGCGCCGTTCTTGTCGTCAAGGTTGGTCAGGGCAAAGGCGGTGGCAGGCAGGTCGTCGAAGAATTTCTTCTTAGCGTTGCGGTAGTTGGCCATCGTCTTGTGGTAGTCGAGGTGGTCGTGGGTGAGGTTGGTGAAGATGCCGCCTGCAAAATGGAGTCCAGCGATACGCTCTTGCGCCACGCTGTGGGAGCTCACCTCCATGAAGGCATATTCGCAGCCTTTTTCGACCATCTGGTGCAACAAGCCGTTGAGCTCGATGGGGTCGGGAGTGGTGTGCGTCGAAGGGATGGCATCGCGGTTGACGATGTTCTCGATGGTGGACAGCAGTCCGCAGGTGTAGCCCGCGTCGGTGAAGAGCCTATATAATAAGGTGGCGATGGTGGTCTTGCCATTGGTGCCCGTCACGCCTACCAAGCGCAGTTTTTCCGACGGGTTGCCGAAGAAATTGGAGGCACCCACGCCCAAAACATAGGCTGAGTCGTCGACCTTGATGTAGGTGACGCTATCGGTTTTCTGGCACGGCATCTTTTCGCACACGATGGCCGTGGCACCTTTCCCGATGGCCTTGTCGATGTAGTCGTGACCGTCAACTTGGGTGCCTTTGACGGCGAAAAACAACGTGCCCGGCTCCACCTTTCGCGAGTCGAAGGTGATGCCTTGGATGTCGAGGTCTTTGTCGCCCTCGATCTCCAAAAGGTTGCAGTTGACCAATATCTCCTTGAGTTTCATTTCTTTTCCAATTTAAGTTGCATGACTTGGTTGGGCTTTAGCGTGTCGCCGGCTTGCAGCGACTGCTCCTTGACAATGCCTTGGCCGTTGAATTGCGTCTTCACGCCCATGTTCTCCAACAGATAGATGGCATCGGTGACATCCATGCCAACCACGTTGGGCACGATGTTGGAGGCCAGTTGAGCCTCGCGTATACTGATCTGTCCGTCTTGGCCGCTTTCAACGGTGACCCACTCGCCGTTGATGGCGAAGTCGCTGAAATCGCGGGCGATGCCGTTCAAGTAGCTCGAAGCCTTGTCGTGATGGGCCAAGACGGGACCAAAGCCCGTCTCGACGGATGCGGCAATGCTGTCGTCTTCGCGGGTGCCGATGCGCGTGGCATACACCTTCTCGGCGATTTCCCTGAAACCAGGCGCCGAAACACCGCCTGCCGCCCACTTCGCGCCACGGGCGCGACTCACCATGACGATGCAGCTGTAGCGCGGCTTGTCGGTGGGGAAGTAACCCACGAAGGTGGTGTTGTAGAGCTTGCGGCCAATGCCAGGCTCGTGGTAGGCATAGCCCTGCACCTTGTCGTAATATTGTGCCGTTCCTGTCTTTCCGGCCACACTCACCACGCAGTCGGCAAACTGGCGCTTGGCCGTGCCTCTGATGGCCACGCCCTCAAGCATGGTTTGCAGCTTCTCGATGGATTCGGGCGAGGCGATGTGCTCGTTGAGGACGATGGGGGCATATTTCTCGATGGTCTGGTTGCCGCGACGTATCTCGCTGACAAACTGTGGCTTCATCATTCGGCCACCGTTGGCGATGGCGTTGTAGAGCGTGAGGAGCTGCATGGGTGTCACGTTGACCTCGTAGCCTATCGACATCCAGGGCAACGACACATTCGACCACAGTTTCCGTCCGTCCTTGGTCTTGTCGTTGGGGTGCTTGATGACGGGTTGCGCCTCACCGGCAATGCCCGTCCCTATTTTCTTGTTGAGACCCAATGCGTAAAGGCCATCAACGTATTTCTCGGGATGTGCCGCGAAAGCCTTGGTGACGAGCACCGCCGTGCCTTTGTTCGACGACTGCTCGATGACCTCCTGCACAGTGCAGATGCCGCCTTTGGCAAAGCTGTGGTCGTCTTTCATCACGCGGTTCGAGAACTTGATGGGTCCCGTGCCAATATTGACAAGATCGGTGAGTTGGGTCTTCTCGTTATGGTTGAGCAACACCACCATCGAGGCGATTTTGAAGACCGAACCTGGCTCATAACGCTCAGCCAAAGCCACATTGTACGACTCCTCGTATTGGCCAGTCTCATGGTTGAGCCTCAGATTGGCCAAAGCCTTCACGTAGCCGGTCTCTACGTCCATCAAGATGGCGCAGCCCTGTTCGGCCTTGTTGGTCGTCAGGGTGTTGTTGAGGGCGCTCTCCACGATGTCTTGCAGCTTGATGTCGAAAGTGGTGACGACATCATCGCCGTTTTTGGCATCCACGTCTTCGTCGGAACCTACCGGCATCCAATCGCCGTGGTGGATGCGACGCACCAACTGTTGGCCGTTTTGTCCTTTCAGATATTGGTTGTAGGCACCCTCGATGCCGAAATAATAGCCTTTCTGCTCGTTGGCCATGCCAAGCATGAGGCTGGCCAATTCCTTATAGGGATGCTCGCGGCGGATCTTCTTTTCCTTGATGATGCCGCCTTTGTAGATGCCACGGTTGAAGATGACGAACGTCTCCATCTCGCGCAGCTCGGCTTGCGTGATGTTGAGGGCAATCTTGTAGTGGCGATTCTTCTTGGCCTTGCCTTCGGCGAAGAAAGCCTTCCACTGGGCGGCGTTGCGCTTCGGGAAAAGCCCAGCCATCTGACGGCACAGCGAGTCGATGTTGTCGGCGAAAAATGCCGAATCCACGGCCTTGTAGTCGAAATAGACGTCATACAGCGGAACCGAGGTGGCCATGAGCTGGCCGTCGCTCGAGAAAATGTTGCCGCGCGAGGCTTCCAACGTCCTCACTCGGTATTCGCGCTGCTCGGCGCGTTCCAGCAGCTCGCTGTTGTCCTTGGTCTGCATCACGATGATCTTGGCGATGACGGCCACACCGAAAATCAGGACCAGGACATAGACCAAGTAGGTCTTCATCAATGTGTCGGTTTTCGGGTCGGTCTTCATGGCTTCACGGTGTTAGAGGGTTCGTCGTTCGCTTCGAGGCGTTTCAGCGGCTCGGTGGCTTCTTTCATGCCAGTGCCGGCCAGCTTCTTGGCCAACACCGACTGCTTTGAGGCTTCCATGATGGCCGATTTCACTTGGACGTATTCCACCTGAAGGTCGTTCAAGCGTTTGGTGGTGCGCGTCAGTTCGCGGTTCCTCTCCTCGGCGATGTAGGTGTTGGTGATGACTGCCATCAACAGCAGGGTGACGTAAACCATGAAAGGGAACTGCTTCGCAAAGGTCTCCTTCACGAGGAATTTGCCGCCCAACACCGACATGACGTGCTTGCCGCCGTTCTTTTTCTTCTTGGTCTCTTTCTTCTCTTCTTCCATGGCGATTATCTCCTTTCCGCGATTCTGAGTTTGGCGCTGCGTGCCCTGCCGTTACGTTCAATCTCCTCGTCGGAGGGAACGATGGGCTTGCGCGTGATGATATGATAAGGTGTGATGAGGTTGCCGTAAAAGTCCTTCTCCTCCTTGCCATCGGCATTGCCAGTCTTCATAAAGTTCTTCACGAGGCGGTCTTCGAGCGAATGGTACGACATCACCACGAGCCTACCACCCGGTTTCAGCACATCGGGGCATTGGCCAAGGAAAGCCGTAAGTGCCTCAAGCTCTTGGTTCACCTCGATGCGCAAGGCCTGGAAGAGTTGGGCCAGCACCTTGTTTTCCTTGCCACGGGGCAAGCGGCGCTGCACGGCAGCCTTTAGCTGTTCGGTGGTCTCGATAGGTTCGTTGGCACGGGCCACGACAATGTCAGCGGCAACAAGCTGGGGCTGTTGCATCTCGCCATAAAGGCGGAAGATGCGGGTGAGGTCGGCCTGATCGTAGGTGTTGACCACGGTGGCCGCATCGTTGGGGGTGAGCTGGCTCATGCGCATGTCCAACGGGCCGTCGAATCGGGTGGAGAAGCCTTTCTCGGGCGTGTCGAACTGATGCGACGAGACGCCCAAGTCGGCAATGACACCGTCAATCTTCGCGCCACCCTGGTAGAGCTGGATGAAATTCTTGAAATATTTGAAGTTTTGGGGGATGAAGGTAAAACGCTCGTCGTCGAAGGCGTTGGCGGCGGCATCCTCGTCCTGGTCGAAAGCGTAAAGATGGCCCGTGGTGAGACGTTCGAGGATGGCACGCGAATGGCCACCGCCGCCAAAGGTGACGTCGACATAAACGCCGTCGGGACGGATGTCAAGTCCACCGATGCACTCGCTTAACATGACTGGATCGTGATACATAGCTGCCTCCTCCTTATTCTTTAGTTGATGTTCTCGCTCAAGAGGTCGAAGAATTCCTCGTCGCTTAGGTCTTCGTTGAGCGACTGCTCATACAGGTTCTTGTCCCAAATCTCCATCTTCGTCGTCACCGAGGTGATGACGATGTCCTTGACGAGCGAGGCCTTTTCGGCAAGGTCCTTGGTGATGAGCAGACGACCGCTGCCATCGAGTTTCACGAAACGAGCGCCCGCGTTGTATTTGCGCATGGCAGCCTCCTGCTTCTTGTTGAACTGGCTGAACTTGGAGCGCAACTGGTCTTGCACCTCGTCCCAGTCCTTTTTCGTGTAGAGTTCAATGCAGTGGGCATGCAACCCCGGACGCAGCACGAAGCCTTCCTCGACCTGCTCGCCCAGTTGCTCCTTGAACTCGCTGGGGACCAAAACCCGCCCCTTCGCGTCCAATTTGCAGTTGTAATGTCCAACCAAATAGCTCATTTTTCGTTTCGTTGATTTTTCAGCTGCAAAGATATACACTTTCTCCCACTTCTTGACATTTTCAGACACAAATTTTTATTATGAGTTTTCAACACTGATTGTTCATAACTCTGTTGAAAACCTGTTGATTTCCTGTTAACAGTTTATGTTGTAGCATCCATCCAGTTGTTAACAGACCTGCGAAAAACGGTTTTTTCATTCCATATGGCACGAAAAATCGGCAAAAAACGGGCTTGCATTTTTTCTTTTTACTATTTTTGCCGTTTGTAGAGAACCCTTTGACTATGGAATCGGAACAAAGCAACCTCATCGACCTCAGGAAAATCTTCACGGCCAAGGTGCCGAAGCTGATGAAACACATGCCGGAATGGCTGTTTCGCAAGATACAGCGGCTTTTGCACGAGGACGACATCAACGAAATCCTGACGAAGTATGCCGACAAGAAAGGTCTCGACTTCATCAATGCGATGGTGGCCGACTTCAACCTTGAGGTGGTGTTGAAAGGCGTCGACAACCTGATGGCGGGCCACCGCGTCTTGGTGGCCTCCAACCATCCCTTGGGCGGCCTCGACGGCATCGCACTCATCGGCGCTGTGGGCAACCACCGTGGCGAGACCCTGACGCCCGTCAACGATTTCCTAATGTTCGTGAAAAACCTGCGCCCGATTTTCATCCCCGTCAGCAAGGTGGGCAACGCTACGGCCAACCGCGAGGAGAACCTCAGGCTCTTCAACGAGACCTTTGCCGGCGACGCCACCCTCTGCTATTTCCCCTTCGGCCTCTGCTCGCGCAAGACCAAAG